>CAZTTU010000061.1:0-14490 GCA_964616045.1 uncultured Verrucomicrobiota bacterium
CTCCAGCCTTCCAAGCTGATAACGCGGGTTCGATTCCCGCCACCCGCTCCAATCATTTGTTGAACGAAGCCCAATCTTCGATTGTGTCCACGTCAGCAAGTTCACGCAACAAATGGACAGGCAGGCCGGCCTTTTTCAGGCGAACCAGCGTCCCCTCGAGCACCTTGTTTGTGCTCCAATTTATTCCATTAAATAGAGTGGGGCAGGGGGCAACCAGGCCAATGAGCCAATATCCACCGTCGGTGGCGGGCCCGATCACGGCGGGGCGTGATTGCAATGCTTCGTTGGCTGCCTGAAGATCAGTTAATTCCAGGTATGGGCAATCTGAACCAACAATAATCGCGGGGCCACCTGCCTCCTTAAATGCACGGTGCATGCGCTGCCCAAGATCACCTTCACCTTGAGGCTTTGCGACCCAGCTATTGCGCAACCATTGCTTGATTTCATCCTTGGCGTTATCAGGTGTGAAGCGTATCTCAAGGTGCTTCAAGGTGGAAAGCTTGTTCAGGACTGTTTCGGTCAAGTGTCGGTATGCATCACATGCAGCCTTATTGCCAACGGAAACAGCCAGTCGGGTTTTTACAAAGCCGGGACGAGGTGCCTTAACAAAAATAATAATGCGGGGTTCGGGCATTCTTGACTTTCAGTGCCAAACATTGTGCCATCAGCCACTTAATTCAATCACGGGATTATTTTGAAAAAATTTAATGTAGGAATCGTCGGATACGGCTGGGCGGCTACGGCTCATATTGATGCCATCAATGCCTCAGGGATGGCTCAGGTTACAAATGTTTACTCATCGCGCCTGCTGGATGACGATGAGCTGAGCGTACGCTATGGTAGTCGCATCAAAACCACTACCAATCTAAAATCTATGCTCAACAATCCACAAGTTGACGTGGTCGACATCACAAGCTATCCGCAGCAGCATGCTGATCAGGTGGTGGCTGCGGCTAAGGCCGGCAAGCACATCATCATTGAAAAGCCACTAACACTAACCAAGGCGAGCTTGCGGCGCATGGTGAAGGCGGTGAAAAATGCCAAGGTAAACGCCTGCGTATGCTTTGAGTGTCGTTTCTCATCGCAATTTCTAACCCTTAAATCCGTAGTCGATCAGGGCCTAATTGGAAAAATACATTACGGCGAAGTGGATTATTATCACGGCATAGGTCCTTGGTACGGACAATATCGCTGGAACACCAAGAAAGATGCCGGTGGCAGCAGCCTGCTTTCAGCGGGTTGCCACGCGATGGATGCACTGCTTTATTTCATGAAGTCGACAGATGTGGAAGAGGTTGTTAGTTATTCCGCAAAATCAAAAAACAAGATCTTTAGGAAGTATGAATATGACACTACCAGCGTTACGATCCTTAAGTTTCGTGACGGTCGCATTGGCAAGGTGTCCAGCGTAATTGATTGTTTGCAACCCTATTATTTCCACACACACCTCGTGGGAAGTGAGGGGAGTATTTTGGACAACAAGTTTTACTCTAATAAAATGGGGGCGCTAAATAAAAATGAATGGAGCACGCTGGCGACGCAGCTCGTGGATTCCGGTGATGTAAGTGATCACCCATATCAAACACAGTTTGAGGAGTTTTTTGAGTCCTTACGGGTCGGTAAGACGATGCCGCATACGAGCCTTGTGGATGCTGCAAAAACGCACGAGATTATTTTTGCGGCAGACCAATCCGCTGAAACTGGCAAGCCGGTCAAGATTCGCTAGGACCATTCATGCCTGAATTGTCGGCCATTGCCATCGGGGCGCACCCAGATGACATTGAGTTTTATATGGCGGGCACATTGCTGCAATTAAAGGCTACCGGATGGAAGGTCCATTATTTCAATCTGTCCACAGGAAATCTGGGCAGCGATAAATACCCTCCGGCGAGAACCACACGCATGCGAGCCAGAGAATCGCGCCATGCAGCAAAGATTTTGGGCGCGAAGTATCACCCAAGCATTTGTAATGATCTGGAAATAGTTTATGACGTGCCGACGTTGCGCAAAGTGTCTGCGGTCGTACGTAAATCAAAAGCCTCCATTGTTCTTACACATTCGCCGTCCGATTACATGGAAGATCACACCAATACCAGTCGATTGGCCGTAACGGCCGCATTTGCCCACGGCATGCCAAATTTCAAAAGCACCCCGGCAACAAGGCCCTACTACCACGATGTTGCTGTTTACCATGCCATGCCCCATACCCTCCGGGATTCCCTGCGCAAGCGTGTTATTGCCGGGGCATACGTAAACACTGGTGATGTACATAAACAAAAAATTGAGGCCCTGACAGCACATGAGAGCCAGCAGGGTTGGCTGGACGTTAGTCAAGGGATGAATTCTTATCTCAAGGTCGCTGAAGACATATCGCGGGAGTTGGGCCGACTTGCGGGAAAATTTACATATGCCGAAGGTTGGCGGCGGCACTTGCATTATGGATTTAGCTCAAAGGAAGTGGACCCCTTGGGGGAGGCCTTGGGGGACAGGTACTTGGTCAACCAACGATACGAGCGCCAGCTCGAGAAAGGAAATTAGCTTGCCTAGAAAATTAAGCACCATTGCTCCAGATTGGTGGGATTACACCACACTTGATGCAAGTATCATTCGGGATGCTGTGAGACTTACACCGCGGCAAATGGAAAAGCTTGCGCGCCCCGGTTTCAAAGTGGTGATGTATGATACTCTGGAGGATTTTTATTTGGCGGAGGCGCTCGAGTACATCAAGGCGTGGAGGCAATCCACGCCCGATAATCCCGTGGGCATATGCGGGCCAATTGGCCCTACAGAACAATTGCCGCTTGTGGCGCGTCTAGTTAACTCCCTTGGGGTTAACTTACGTTACGCACACTTTTGGGGCATGGACGAATGGCATGATGGAAAAGCGGAGATATCAGTAGAGCATCCCTTGTCGTTTGAGAAAGCTGATCGAGAGCTGTGTTTCAACCGGATTGATCGGAAATTGAGAATGCCGGATGAAAACATGCATTTCCCGAAAGCGGACACCAAGCCATACATCGACAGCTGGGAAGGTGTGTGTTGTGCGGTGATGCAAGGGGGGCAGGGGGACATCAAACATTGGGCATTTAACGATCCATTGCGGCGGAAGGGTAGGTGGAAAAACAACCCACCGCCACCGAGGGAATACCGAAAACTTGGCACGCGAGTAGTAGATTTGCACCCGGTGACTCTTGCCCAAAACGCACGCACCAGCGGAGGAGGAGACATTACAATGGTGCCACAAAAAGCGATTACCGTCGGCCCGCGAGAAACATGGCAGGCTGAGAAAGTTTCAATCTGGCATGCCGGCAAACACGACAGCCCACTTGGTCAGCGTCTTACTACCTTGATGATTTCCAGGGGGCTCATTGACAGCTCTGTGCCAATGAGCTTGTTGGCCGAACATCATAACGTGCAGTTCAATTTTTATCGTGGCGGCATCGGATTATGCGGTGTTGAAATGCACTGAGCAGCCTTGCTCTTCATTTTCCCGGCCCTATAATCCGCGCCGTGCTAGACATTAAATTCATACGCCAGGCAGAAGGGGCTGCAAAGGAGCGGTTGACGGCCCGCGGTGGGGACCCCCGCAGCATTGCGGAATTGTTGGTGCTGGATGAAAAACGCCGGGGCCTTGTGACGGAGGTTGAGAATTTACAGGCCGAAAGAAACGCTGTCTCCAAAGAAATCGGTGCCCTCATGGGACGGGGCAATAAGGCCGAAGCCGAGACAAGAAAAATCCAGGTTCGGGAGTTAAGCGCTAAAGCGGATGCGCTTAATATCAAGAAGGTGGAAGTGGATGGCGCCTTCAATGAACTACTGCTTCAATTGCCTAATTTTGCCCATGAGAGTGTGCCGGTGGGTGCAGGCGAAAGTGCCAATGTTGAAATAAAAGTGCACGGCGAAAAGCCGCCATTTGCCTTTAAGCCGAGCTCTCACTTGGATATTTGCGAATCACTTGGCCTAATTGATTTTGAGCGTGGTGCCAAACTTGCGGGTAGCGGATTCCTGCTTTACACCAATTGGGGTGCGCGACTGGAGCGAGCGATGATCCAGTTCCTGCTGGATCTACATGTCCACGAGCATGGCTACGTTGAAGTGAGTCCGCCCTTCATGGTGCGCGCTGAGTGCATGGAGGGAGTTGGTCAATTCCCTAAATTCCTTGATCAGGCTTATGCGGTTCAGGAAGGGCTGAGCGAGGACACGCTGGGCAAGCGTTATCTTATTCCAACAGCCGAAGCACCGGTGGCAAATATGCATCGTGGTGAAATCTTGGGCGAAGATGATCTGCCAATGCGCTATTGTGCCTACAGTCCATGTTTCCGCGCTGAAGCCGGTGCTGCGGGGGTGGCCACCCGAGGCATGATACGCGTTCATCAGTTCGACAAGGTTGAGCTGATCAAGGTTGTCAAACCCGAGACAGGGTATGATGAACTGGAGAAGATGCTTGATGATGCTGAAAGGGCTCTGCAGGCCCTAGGGTTGCATTATCGAGTGCAGCTATTGAGTAGTGGTGATATGGGATTTGCTGCTGCAAAGACTTACGATATTGAGGTTTGGGCACCGGGGCAAGAGGACTATCTTGAAGTGAGCAGCGTTTCCAATACAGAAGAATTCCAGGCCCGCCGAATGAAATTAAGATACAAGACAGGGAAGGGCGGTAATGGACTGCCTCACGTTCTTAACGGAAGCGGTGTCGCGCTTGCTCGGTTGTTTGTGGCTCTAATAGAGACATATCAGCAGGCCGATGGTTCGATTGCAATCCCTGAACCTCTGCAGCCTTACCTAAAAGCCGATCGCATTTCTGCCTGATATCATGCGGGTACTCCAGGCGACCAGCGAGATTTATCCATATTCGAAAACCGGAGGATTGGCTGATATGGTGGCAGGCCTTTCCGGTGCATTAGTGGAGCAGGGCCATGAGGTCACAGTCGCATCTCCACTGTACCGCGGAATTCGGGATGTGTTCAAAGAGCTCCAGCCCTGCGAAAAGGAATTCTCGATTGCCCTTGGGAAAAATATTTTCCCAGTCCGATGGTGGAGCACCAAGACTGATTCGGGTGTAAGGGTTTTGCTGCTTGAAAACAATCATTTTTTTGATCGTGAAGGATTGTACATGAAAGGTGGCGATGGGTACTGGGATAATCCGGAGAGGTTCATGCTCCTGAGTAAAGCTGCGGTGAAATTGTCAGCTGATTTTGATATTGTTCATGCCCATGATTGGCAAACAGCGTTCATTCCGATGTTGCTTAAATTGGAATCAAGAAAAAAAATGCCCCGTTCTGTTTTCACGATCCATAACCTCGCCTATCAGGGCTCCTGTGATGGGGCGCGATATGAGATAAGTAATTTGCCGGCAAAATACTTCCGCAGTGAAGGGCCTGAATTTTGGGGGAGCTTGAATTACCTAAAGGCAGGACTCCATTATGCTGATATCATCACAACGGTAAGCCCCCAATACGCAAAGGAAATATTGACCCCGGAATTTGGTGAGGGAATGGAGGACGTTCTTCGCAGTCGGGAGAATGACTTGATCGGAGTTCTCAATGGAGTGGATTACCGCGTGTGGAAAACGGAAGGGAACCCACACTTACAGGCAGATTACTCTGTTAAAGATCTCTCTGGAAAGTCGACTTGCAAAAAGGCTGTTTTGAATGAGCTGGGATTGGATTCATTCCCTCGACTGCCGCTGTTTGGGATTGTTTCTAGGCTTGCTGCTCAAAAAGGAATAGATCTATTGGCAGATTCAATTAAGCAGTTTCTGGAAGCCAGGAAACTTCAGTTGGTCATTCTGGGGGAAGGTGACCGTCATGTGGTTGATCGCCTTACTCAATTACAAGGCCATTTTCCGGAATTGGTTACTGTTCGGATTGGATATGACGATGGTTTGGCTCACCGAATAGAGGCCGGATCAGATTTTTTCCTGATGCCGTCGCGCTTTGAGCCTTGTGGATTAAATCAAATGTATAGCCTCAGGTATGGCGCCATTCCAGTTGTGCACGCTGTTGGGGGGCTCATTGATACAGTTAGGGACAACGAATCCGTTTATGGTCCACCAAATGGAATCATATTTTCCTCACTCAATCCAGAGAAACTAGAATTTGCGATAACTTCTGCAATTGATATTTATAGTGATACAACCCTGCGCAATGTTTACATTAAGAACGGCATGAAAGAGGACTACTCCTGGCTCAAATCCTCAATAATATTCGGGGATTTATATTCAATGATATTGATGCGCCAACAGGATAGATGCATATAACATATATTGTGCGAAAGCCTGGTGGTGATGACTTTTGTGCGGTTGAGGTGAAATTTGGATTAGTTATTGATGGCTCCACCCAAACCGTGGGGATAGCGGGGGCCAGTAAACAAAGGAAGAGTGCCCAATGACATTCTTCTCAGGCAAAGTGCCCCAAGTGCGAGAGTCCATACTGCTGGCCGTGTTGTCGCCCAAAAACATATAGTGATTCTTGGGAACTGTATGGCCAGAAGCAACGTTTAGCAGGCCTTCAGGATTGTGGCCTGAATACATGGACATTATGGGGTCATCGTATGATGGTTTCCCGTTTGGATCCTTGGGGTGACTGTAGACGAATTCAAAGCCTTTGTTCGAGCTGTTTAGCCGGCGCCCGTCTATATGCAAATGCCGATCCGGCCCTATACTGATTTTCTCGCCGCTCAGGCCAATCAGTCGCTTAATATAAAATGTGTCCTTACCGGGTACATCTATGTCCTTGGTGGTTGTGTCATCGTACTTAATCGTAAAAACTGAAATGTCACCGCGACTTGGGCGTCGAAAATTGTATGTCATGCGATTAACAAATAAGTGATCACCTGTTTTCACGCGCAGTTTATAAATATAATCGCCTTTATTGAATTCTTTCCCCTCGAGCTCATCTTTGTATTTATGTCTATCATGGGATAAAATCGGATTTTGATGTGAATCTAGTGGTGGAAACCAAGCGGTTCGGTGGATTGTTTCCCCGGAATCATTGTCACTAAAAACAAAAACTTGCTTGCTAATAAGAGGAACAATATTTTTAGGATTTTGGATATCTATTAATTTCCAGTTTCCTTTGGCTTTCATTGAGTGGTAGGTGTATCCCTTGAGTTTCTCAATGGCGTAGCCCAATTTGTTAGGCCACTTGTCAAATGAAATGGTAAAGGGTTGAGCTTCAATATATTTCCCCTTAATTGAGGATTCCAGCTTGGCTTTTTTGCTATTAAGAACCGTGGAAATTAACACTTTTTGGCCATCCTCAAAAGTAACAGTGTGCCCTTGAAGGCCAGCAAGTTTCTTGCGTCCGCGATACGATGAGTCGATCGGCTTGTCATTTTCCGACCGTAGGAAAAAGCTATCATCATCCACGATAAACATCCCCTCCTCGACTCTCCCAGTGACGTTGCCGCTGACTACTCGACCCATCAGATCTTCATATGTGATGCCATAGAGCGTAGGCTGCATGGATCCAGTGGGAATCTTGAAGGGCTGAAAAAAGAAGGAGCGAAATGCAAGCACCAGCGAGATGACCACCAAGGCCATCTCTACCCAGTCACGATAGGATGGGTCCGGATATGGGATTAAGACCTTTTCCGCAGTGTCCAGTGCCTCTTTGCGTGCAGCCTGTAGTCCCTCCTGGTCAATTGGGCCCCGGCAGAGCTTATCAAGCTCTGATAAAGCCTTTTCAAGATCTTCTACTTTTTCAGGTTTAATGAGGTCTCGTTGGGCGGAAAGCAATTTTGTAATTTGCTTTCGGTCTTCGGCCACTTCGCGCAGCCTCTTTGAAATAAACCATCGCCAGTTATATATCATGCTTTTAGCACCTTAATGAAGGCGTCTTGTGGAATGTTGACCGAGCCAATTGCTTTCATGCGTTTTTTACCCTTTTTCTGTTTCTCAAGTAGTTTGCGTTTGCGCGTAATATCACCACCATAGCATTTGGCGGTCACGTCTTTTCGCACTGCGTTGACAGTCTTGCGGGCTACCACCTTGCCTCCGATGGCTGCCTGGACGGCTACCTTAAACTGCTGGCGCGGTATGACTTCCTGTAATTTATCAGCTAAGGCCCTGCCGCGTTGTTCGGCTTTATCGCGGTGAACAATGCAGGAAAATGCGTCTACAATCTCCTCGTTCACCAGCATGTCCAGTTTCACCATTTTTGATTCCTGGTAGCCTGCCCTCTCGTAATCCATGCTGCCGTAGCCGCGGGTGATGCTCTTAATTCGGTCATGAAAATCGATGAGAATTTCGTTCAAGGGAACTATGCTCTTGAGCATTACGCGGGAGCCGTCGATTGTTTCGGTGTCCTCCATGACTCCGCGTTTTTCAGCCATGAGGTTCATAATATCCCCAATGTTTTCATTCGGGCAGATGATATATGCGTGTACCACGGGTTCTTCAATCAATGCAATCATTGATGAATCGGGCATGTGCGCTGGATTGTCAATAATCTGTTCGGTTTGATCTGTCAGGGTAACGCGATAAATAACATTTGGATATGTGGAGATGATGTCCATATCATATTCGCGTCGGAGACGTTCCTGAATTATTTCTAAATGCAGCAGTCCCAGAAAACCACAACGAAAACCAAAGCCAAGCGCTGCGGAACTTTCCTGTTGGTAGACAAATGCCGGATCGTTTAATTGCAGCTTGGCCAGGTTGTTTTTAAGGCGTTCGTGATCGACGGAATCTATGGGGTAAATGCCACTATACACCATTGGGCGCACATCCTTGAACCCAGGGAGTGTTGGTGCAGGGTTAAGTGTGTCAGTGATTGTGTCGCCCATTTTCACATCACGAGGACTCCGGATATTTGCTGTAATGTAACCCGTTTCGCCCGGGCCAAGCTTGTCTCGCAAATAGGGCTTCGGATTGAAGCTGCCCAATTCCTTTATCTCGATCGATCTATTTGAGTGATGCATTCGGACCGTTTTGCCGGCTGTTAATTCCCCGTCAAAAACCCGAACGTGAATAATAACACCTTTGTATGAGTCGTAAACTGAATCATAACCAAGCACCTGCAACTTGCCGCCAGCAGTTGGTTTTGGTGGTGGGATGCGCTCAACGATCGCTTCCAGAATTTCATTGATGCCAAGGTTTTCCTTTGCACTGCAAGGTATGGCATTTTCACCCGGGATCGCCAAAACATCCTCGATCTGTGTGATAACCCGGTTGATATCAGCGTGAGGCAAGTCAATCTTGTTGATAACAGGGATAATTTCCAAATCCTCTTTCATCGCCAGATGAACATTGGCTACTGTCTGTGCCTCCACACCTTGCGCAGCGTCGACGATCAACAAGGCGCCCTCACAAGCGCTGAGACTGCGGGAAACTTCATATGAGAAATCGACATGCCCGGGGGTATCAATGAGGTTCAGCTCATAAGTTTCACCATTGGGGGCAGTGTAGTTCATGGTAACTGGATGAGACTTAATGGTGATGCCTCGTTCCCGCTCCAAATCCATCGAGTCCAGTAGTTGATCCTCCATTTCACGATCACTAACTGTGTCGGTTTTCTGCAGCAGACGGTCGCTAAGAGTGGTTTTCCCATGGTCTATGTGGGCGATGATGCTGAAATTTCTGATGTGATCGGGTTCCATTGGCGGGCAAAACTAAAGCAACGGGCGTGACGATACCTGCATTAGCCGCGGAGGAAAGAAAATTGCTATCTATTTCACCCTGTCCGCGATCGATTGACCTTTTTGAAGAAGCTCTTCCACGCCCGATCTGGTTGGGGCCTCCGCATATATGCGCAGAATTGGTTCCGTGCCAGATCCCCGCAACATCAACCAACTCCCATTGTGGGCAGTGAATTTTATCCCATCAAAAGACTCGATTCTAATCAGTGGGGATCCCAGAAGATCAACGGGAGCATGTTTTGTGGCGCCATGCATCAACGCATTGCGGTGGCACAGTGGGTAATCCAAGTCAATGCGGCCATATTCATGTGGCCCATAAGAAGCAGTCATTCGGTTTAAAAGTGTTGTTAGTGGCTTTCCTTCACGCGCGAGCATTTCCAGAATCATAAGTCCAGCAAGTATCCCATCGCGCTCCGGCACATGTTCAGGAAACCCGATTCCTCCGCTTTCCTCAAAGCCCAGCATTACATCACCTTTGATCATTTCTCTACAAATAAACTTAAACCCCACTCCGGTCTGTGTGAGGGGCAGGCTGTGATTCAAGCACATCACATCCACCATGGAAGTGGTAGTTAAGCCCTTAACAACTCTGCCGCGCCTTTGGCGGTTCTTAATAAAATGCTCCAGGAGAAGGCAGATAATATGATGAGTTGTGAGTGCATTTCCATGACCATCCATGCCGCCAATTCGATCGGCATCCCCGTCTGTTACAAGACAAAAGTCAGCCGGCGCTTCCTTGAGCGCCATGCTGGTTGCAGTGTAATTGCGCTCGATCGGTTCCGGAGAAATTCCTCCAAAATTGGGATCATGCTCGACATTGAAGGAGCGCACTTCGCAATTGGTTTCCTGCAGCAATTCATCAAAACAATGTGCTCCAACACCGAAAAGTGCATCATGCGCAAGCCGCAATCCAGATCGTGAGATAAGTTTAAAATCAACCATCCGGCAGAGTGAGTTTAAATAGCGGCTCATAAAGTTTTGAATTCTAAGCAGCTTTTTTTTTCTCGCCTTTACAAGTGTAACTGATTTTACGGCTCGCCTCCCAATAAGTGATTCTATTGCGCGGCATGTTTCTGAACCAGCCGGGCCGCCATGGGATAATTTGAGTTTAATACCATTGTAAATCGGGGGGTTGTGGCTTGCTGTAATCATAACCCCTGCCCTAGCTCTCAGTTTAGTGACCAGCCAAGATACTGCTGGGGTTGGAACCGGCGTTCCTGATAAAATCACGGTGTATCCGTTGCCTGTGAACACCTCAGCAACCATCCCGGCAAATTCGCTGGATAAAAAGCGGCGGTCAAATCCAATTACTACTAATTTTTTTGTGGTGCGGACTTGTCGCCGTTCAAAAAAATCGGCCGTGGCCTGCGAAACCTGCCGGACATTTTCAGACGTAAAATCTTCGCCAATTACGGCCCTCCAGCCGTCCGTGCCAAAGCAGACTGATGAAGTAGAAGGCACTAATCTCGACGTCGGTTTCTTTCAACCCCATCACGCATTCTTGAGATTGCCATATTCATATTCCGCTTACCAAATAGACCGGTGCCGCTGACAAATGTATCAGCGCCCATGCGAGAGCACTCAATGGCAGTATTTTCGTCAATTCCGCCATCTACCTCAATTCGATAACCAAGGCCTCGGGTTTGGCGCCATTCCCAAGCTTGTTGAATTTTTGGAAGACATTCTTCCATGAAGGCTTGGCCACCAAAGCCAGGGTTAACGGTCATCAGCAATAATAGGTCAATATTGCTGAGATGTTCTTCAACCGCAATTGGCGTAGTTGGTGGATTAATGGCAAGCCCAGCTTTCAGTTTGAGCTCTCTAATTTTCCAAATCAAGTCGGGAACTTTATCATTAAGTTCAGCGTGAATAGTAATCTGATCCGCTCCGGCCTCGGCAAAGGATTCTAGTAAAATTTCTGGACGTGAGCACATGAGGTGGACATCAAAAAACATTTTACTTTCTGTCCGGAGCGATTTCACAACATCGGGGCCAAATGAAATATTCGGGACAAAGTGTCCATCCATGATGTCCAGATGTAACCAGTCGGCTCCGGCTCTTTCAGCGCGCTTGATTTCGGTTTTAAGCCTGCTGAAATCAGCAGCAAGAAGAGAAGCCGCAATCCTCATAAGGAAACCTATGCTGGCGCGGGTGCTGGTGATCCCGTGCCTAATCCCTTATCAGTTTCAGGGGGATTCTTCCTGGGGGCGTCGCTTGCAGGTGTAGTCGCCTCAGCTCCGGTGGACCCGCCGGAGTTTTTGCCTTTACCAGGTTTGTTAAATTTTCCTGTTTTTACTATCTCTTCAACCTGCTCCCCATCAAGGCTTTCATATTCAAGCAGTGCATTCGCAATAATCTCAAGTTTGTCTCGATTTTTTCTGATGAGGGTTTCCGCACTTTTATAGCATTCGGTGATAATGCGTTTTACCTCATCATCGATTTGCTGTGCGGTATCCTCGCTGTAATCTTTGGATTGCGCCATATCGCGCCCCAGGAAAACATATTCGTTTGAGCCGCCGTATTGAACCATGCCGAGCTTGTCGCTCATGCCAAACTGCGTGACCATTGACTTGGCCATTTTCGTGGCCTGTTGGATATCACCGGCTGCGCCAGAGGAGATGTCACCTGAGTAGAGTTGCTCAGCAATCCGCCCCCCCATCATCATGGTGATAGTGTCCAGCAAGCTGAGCTTGTGGTGATTAAGTACATCATCCTTGGGCAGGCTCATTGTGGATCCCAGCGATTGTCCGCGTGGAATGATGGTGACCTTATGTAGTGGGTGGCAATGCTCGAGAAGGACGTTTATTATTGCGTGGCCCGCTTCGTGCCACGCTGTCCGTGTTTTGTCTTCTTCACTCATAGCCAGACTGCGCCGTTCGCGCCCCCAGCGCACCTTGTCACGGGCATCTTCCAGCTCCACCATGCCGATGCGCTTCTTGTTTTTGCGGGCGGCGAGCAAGGCAGACTCATTGAGAAGATTGGCAAGTTCAGCACCGGAATACCCTGGTGTCCCACGTGCAATTATTGAAAGGTCTACAGCCTTTGCGAGTTTCACTTTCTTTGCGTGTACTTTGAGGATTGCCTCGCGTCCGCGCACATCCGGAAGGGCGACGGTAACCTGTCGATCAAAGCGACCTGGTCTCAAGAGGGCTGGGTCAAGTACGTCAGGCCGGTTGGTAGCAGCAATAATAATAATGCCCTCCTGTGAGTCAAAACCATCCATTTCAACAAGAAGCGCATTCAATGTCTGTTCGCGTTCATCATTACCCCCGCCAAGTCCGTGCCCCCGATGCCGCCCTACGGCATCAATCTCATCGATGAAGACGAGGCATGGTGAGCTCTTGCGAGCTTGCTCAAACATATCACGAACACGACTAGCGCCAACCCCCACAAACATCTCAACGAAATCCGAGCCGCTAATGCTGAAGAAGCTCGAATCCGCTTCACCGGCAATAGCTTTGGCTAGCAGGGTTTTGCCGGTCCCGGGAGGGCCCACCATTAAGATTCCCTTGGGAATACGGCCGCCAAGCTTTTGAAATTTTTTGGCATCCTTTAGGAAATCGACCAACTCAAGAACCTCATCCTTAGCCTCCTCAACTCCGGCAACATCTTTGAATGTGATTTTGTTCTTGTCCCTGTTCATCACGCGCGCCTTGCTTTTCCCAAAGTTTAAAGCCCCCTTGCCGGCCATTTTGATTTGGCGAATGAAAAAAAAGTAAATAAAAAACACGATCAATAGGAACGGCAACATCGTAAGCAAGAAACTATATAACAAAGTGCTCTCCTGCTCCTGCTTAACTTTAGGATGGGCTAGAATGATGGCCTCGTGGTCGCGAGGAATGGCGGTTCTCAGGTGAAATCTCTCTTTGATGTTTTTCCCGTTTCGTCGGGCAAAACTAACGCCACCACCGCTTTTAAGGGTTTTGTTCTTGGTTCCTGAAATCTCCTTGAGCTCGGATGACTGCGAAAACTTGATCTTTGCTTCTTCGAGGATATCCTCCCCTTCCACCTTGTTCGTCACCGCACCCATAAACTCCAAAAAGGATATTTCCTTGGAATTATTACTACCTTTTCGGCCGGCCACCAACAACATGAAGATGGCGCCAAAAATGACTATGTAAATAATCCACGGTCGAATTGATTTCCCCGTGGGTTGATTTTCTTGATTGTCATCCATACCAGTGACTAAAAGTGAATCTTACCATATTTCGGTCATTTAGCCAAACACTTAGACGGTTCGCCAATGCCACTGCAGAAAACGTCTTGTTTTGATTGTGATTTTGGCCAAATCACTAATACGCAATTCCTGCACCCAAAATGGCTCCCCACGCTCTGTGCAGGCCAAAACATGCTCCCGCTTCTCATCGGCAGGAATTTTGGCATTGGTGAAAAGATCTTTTAGTTTTACCGATTGTTTCATTCCAATGGGCTGATAACGATCGCCGGGGCGCCAATGCCGTAAAAGGATATTTTTGCCGACTTGATCTGCGTCTAAGACCTCGCCATCACTTGTGTTGGGCTTTGATGGTGATACGCGGCAGCGGATGACTATTTTTGAAAACACAACCTCAGTCCATTGGTGTGCTGGTGCTAAATTCATTTTATTCGACCTGAAACTAAGACTGGGGACTCTCTTCACGGCAACAGAGCCGGACGGATCCCGATTTATGATTTGGCGACTATTGATCGAGAAAGGTATATTTGGTGCTTGCCGAAGTTTCTCAATATAGTCGTACCGTGGCTCAATACTCAATTCAATCAATTGATGCCAGATTGCCCACCGCTGGACTGCAAGGTGGAGCTCTTCGAAAGGCGGCTTCTTTTTGACATCCAGCCAGTCTCTTGCGGTAT
>CAZTTU010000062.1:0-3983 GCA_964616045.1 uncultured Verrucomicrobiota bacterium
CAACGGCGTGTAAAGCCGGTGCGCTAGCCGCTGCGCCAATCGCCCTAAAAATCAGAACGACGGCGTTTGAAAATATAGGAGGTCTTGCCGCCTTCCTTGCGTTCTGAGAAAAGCTCCCAGCCTTCATCACCCAAGTCGTTGAGCTCTGCCTCCAGTTCCTCCGCCAGCGGGCTGATGACCTTGTATTCCCACTGCACAGAAACACGTGGAGTGAGATAAACGCCTGCATTAACTCCCGTATCCGCAATGTCTGTAACCTGCCCTGCCACCAGGCGTGCCTTGCCGGTCACTTGGGCCACATCATCCTTCACCAACTGCGTCATCTCACGAAGGTTATCCGTCGCCTGGACAATATTGGAGGCAATTTGGCCTTTAATGCCCGAGCGTACGGCAATCTCTACGCCAGCCGCTTCTCCCGCATCAACACCACTCGTTTGATGCGTCACTTTTGCCCCACATCCAAGCAGCGCGACAAAACACGCCACCACAAGCACCCGTAATCCAGATTTCATGGAGGACATTGGACTACAGACCCATGGGTATTTCAAGAAAACAATAATCCGGCGAGGAGGTCTGTAAAAGATCTAGTAGCAAATGACGGAGGCAATCCTACGGTTAACCACGTTGAAAACAACCGTCCGCAAGGCAGTCCTTTTTTGCATGTCGTAAACACGCAGGCCAAGGTAAACCCATTTGCGGTCATCTATTTCATCCGGATCACCAAACGCCCGAATCAGAAGTTCCTGGGGCTTGTTGGTGAAGACAAACTCGATCGAGTAACCAATCTCTCGGCCCACGTTCAGGGACGCTTGATTATAATTCGTCAACCACAGGAAGCCCCTGTGCGTGCCCCTGGGCACATTGGGGCTGGCCGGCCTTGCCACCGCGTTGGTATTGCCCGCCGGACGGCCGGGTATCGTGCCGGTAACAGGCTGGTTGTTGGTTGCGTTCCCTTTAGTAGAATCCGGATTTGAATTGCCGCCCAAGGCACTCTCAAGATCCCCAAGGAATTTTTTGCGCAGGAAGGCTACAAAGTCATCCGTCGTGTCCACATTTTTGTTAATGTCGACAATGACCCTATCCACTTCATCCAAACCTTGAATCAGGCTCTCCTCGTCCGATCCCTCAATGTCGTCAATCTGAGCCGCCACCGCCTGATAGTTCTCCATGGTCTTCACCTTCGCATCCACCCCGGCAATGCCGGCCTGCATGGCACCAAAAATCAAGTCAGGCTGCACCAGCTTCCACTCGCCTTGCACCCGGACAAGTTTCAGCGTCTGCACTCCCGCACTGGTGCCGAGAAATGCCATCGGAGGATAATTCACCTCCACCACCGCGGTGTCGCCCTCTTGCGAGATCGGTTTCACCTGAATACCCTTCAAGGGAGCCTTAAACCCACTTTCCCATGAATCCTCACCTTCCTGCCCTGGTATGGCATCAAGTTGCTTCATCAGGCCACTGCCCGTCTTTTCCACAAAACTATCGAGATTTGGATTCTGCAGCCAGTTGATGTCCTTGATGTCGCTGTCAAGCAGCGTGAAAAGGATGCCCGCGGTTGCATCAAACTTCCATGGCTCAACCTTGTACTGCTTCATCATTGCCGCAATTTGCGCATTGGCCATATTGCCCGCAACATTGCCAACGACCTCGCCAACATCAGGGATATTTATACCCCCAGCCGGCGCATTGTCATCCAGCAGACTCCCCAATGCCGACTGAAGGTTGCCCAGTTGATTGGCAGGATTTTTCTCCTTCGCCTCGTAATCCAATAACCCGAGAAAAACATCCTTCTTGTCGCGGATCAGTAGCGCAAAGTTGCGAGCCACCCCCATTCCCTTTTGATAGAGTTTCGGCTTTCCCGCGGCGGCCTTCCCCATCTTTTTAACACGCGCGACCAGGTCCTGTTTCAGTTTGGGTGGCTGGGCAGCCCAGAGCGCCTGTGGTTGATTACTGGCCAACGCATCGTACCAACCCTTCACAGCCGCCTCAGGGGGAGTGCCCTTGACAACCACAGAACCATTGTCTTTGTCGCGCGTGAACCACCAAACCCCAATCCAGACAAGGCCACCAAAAAGCAGCACGAATGCCACAATGATGGCAATCAACTTCCCTCGGGAACTCTCCTTCTGCCGCGACTCTGGCATTTCAAATTCGCTACCCATCCTCATCATCCTGCCCTACTGGCTGTAGTCTTTCAACATCATTTGCCCAACGCAAGTGTCCACGGAGAAGGTCGGCATAAAGACCTATTCGGGCAGGCTGGACCAAAGCCAGCCTCAACGATCAATAACACAATCGGGCAACACGGCTTGAAGTGCTGTAGCACCGTTTTTTGTCACCTTAGTCCTCCGAATATCCAGCATCTGAAGTTGAGTCAACGTTTTCAACATGTCCACAGACCTATCCGTGATTGGATTACCAGAAAGGTTAAGCCGTCTGAGGTGGACAAATTTACCCAGATTTGTGGCATTTCCATCATCAACACCACAGTCAACCAACTCCAATTTTTGGATATTGCTCAACTGGACAAGCAACTCCCAGCCCTTGGCAGATATGTTGGTGGATAATTGAATACCATTAATCTGGTTGTCCTGATCACGAGTGACATGAGCGCCAAATTTTTGCAGCCTGTCCACGGCCTTATTGTTGATATCCTCAGGTACTATCTTCTTAGGCGGAGTCTTCTTGGAAGAACTAAGGAAATACACGGCACTATAGCCAATGAGTCCGGCAACACAAACCCCCAACACTACTGGGACGATCAACTTGCTCTTGGTCTTCTTGGAGTCGGGAACATCCAAGACCTCAGGCGACCGCACTTTATCGGAAACATCTTTGGCAGCTTGGCCAGACCGTGCACCCGGGTGTTGGTGAGCCTTATTACCCGCAGGCATTCTGTCACGTTGCAGCCTACGAAGGCGTTCAATAGCCGACTCCACGCTGACACCGGCTTTGCCCGGATCAGCCGTTATTTCGCCCGTTGGTCCTTTTGTTTCCTGGATCTGCTCGTCAGTTTCAAGAGTTTGGGGAAAAACTTCAGCCAACGACTGCACAGACTGTGGACTACCCTTCCCCAGATCGAGTTGGCTGATTTGAACCCAGTCAGCCAATCCTTCGTGCCATGCCCAATCGCTTACCGTAAGGCTTCCTTGTTGAAGAAAATCCTGAATCTCCTCTACGGTGTAAGGACCAAACTGCTGGCCGTTACGGTTGACATGGATCTGCATCCGGATAAATTAACGCCACTCAAACGCATTTGCTTCACTGCGGCAAGCCTGTAGGTGGATTTATAAGCCAAATGTTTGCAATCAAATATTTCATTATATTTAATGCGATTCACACTGGATTATACGCTAAAAATGTGCTATCCTCAGGTGAAACTTGGTTTGGGCCGACGAAAAAACATTGCGTTTACATTGATTGAGTTGCTGGTGGTGATCGCCATCATCGGGATTCTGGCGTCCATTCTGATCCCCACCCTCGCGCGTGCCAAGGCCAAGGCCAAGGCCATAAAGAGTGTATCGGACAAAAAACAGCTCCAATTAGCATGGCAAATGGCCGCCGATGACAACAGCGGGAATATGGTCCTGAACAAGGCGCACAAAAAGAAGACTTGGTGCAGGCACATCCTTCCCAAGCTGGACAGTCGCGTGGATGAGCAGACGTTCCTTGACAGGGATAGCCCTTTGGCCGGCTATATCGCGAGTAAGAAAGAAATATTCCGAAACCCAGGCGATTACAATACTTTCCCCTTCCATGGGACACAAAAAGCCGCCGTGCGCTCCGTGGGCTTAAACAGAAAACTCAATGGTGAACCGGGCGCAATTGTGAAACTAACTAAAATCAGATATCCGACTTTAACGTTTGTTTTCATTGATGTGCAGACCTCGGACTCTGACAACCCCGCTTTTTCGCCCAATTTTGATGGCCCTGGTGATTACAACGGTGGTCGCTGTTCCATGAGCTTTGCCGATGGTCATGCC
>CAZTTU010000062.1:4083-14280 GCA_964616045.1 uncultured Verrucomicrobiota bacterium
CCCTGGTGATTACAACGGTGGTCGCTGTTCCATGAGCTTTGCCGATGGTCATGCCAAGATAATACGCTGGGAGCCGGGAACCACACATATTTTGTTCCAAGGGCAAGGCAGACCCATCCTCAAAGCTGATCCATGAGCTTTTTACCGATGACCATGCCAAGGTAGTTTTCGACGAAAACCCGAAATCAGGTAATATTCTTCCAAAAACTCAAAAAGGGTAGGATTCAGGAAACCCAAATCCCACCCTAATCTAATCGGCAAGTTACAGTCCTATGATTTAATACATAGTCTACTCTATCTTGAGGCTGTGTTATTGCCTACCTCGACACAGCAAACAACGTGCCAACTGTCAAATTCTGGCTATTTAAGTGAAATTCACGGCAACAGCACCAAAAATACATGAATACATGATTATTAGGAGAAACATTCCGGGTCATCAGGTCAATTGACGATCGCGCACCCCGGTAAAGCTGCTCGTAGACGCCTCACCCCCTGCCGTGTGATCAAAGTGCCCTGTAAATCCAATGCCCGCAATCCTCCCAATTGCGATAGATTCTCGATAGCTGCATCCGTCACTGGATTCTCAGCCAATCCCAATACTTTCAGTTCCCCTAGAGCAACTAGATTCGGTAACCCTGAGTCCGTCACCAGACAGTTGTGCATCACCAATTTTCGGAGGTTTTTCATCTTGGATATCAACACCCAACCCGATTCTGTGATTTCACTTTCCGCCAGCATAATTGTGGCTAATTCGTCATTGGCATCTGCCTCAAACGTCCCATCCACAGATTGAAGGCGCCGAATGGTTTCTTCCGTTAGAATTCGGTCCACGGGCTTGCTTATCACAACCACCGTATCACTCCTGAACATCAGCCATAGAGCCGATGCTAGCAGCACGCACACTGCCAACAGAGGCACAATGACCTTCATGTCCTTTTGAACAATGCCCGTCATCACGAGATCTCCCAAGTGATCTAGCGCAACTACCGCCGCGCTGCACAGTGCCATGAATCTATCTAGAATTCCCATTTCCTGTACATCGAATCCAACCGCCAAATTCTTACAAAAAAATCTGTAAGAAATCACAGCAGCCACCCGATGTAGGCATAACATGAAAAATATGAAACACGCCGCTGGATTCACACTTATCGAGTTGTTGGTCGTCATCGCCATTATTGGAATCCTAGCCTCCATCATGCTCCCCACACTTTCTAAGGCCAAGCAGAGGGCAAACGCCATTAAGGCCGTAAGCAACAAGCGCCAGCTTCAGTTTGCGTGGCAGATGTACACCGATGACAACGACGGCAAATTCACGCGCAACCTAGCCACCAAAGCTCTGGGCTTTGATGACGAAGGCTGGATCGGCAATGGTGGACGTATATGGCGAACGTGGTGTGCACATGATGGTCACTACAACAGCCTTCAAGATAAGAGCGCCTTTATGCAGGCCTCACTAGGAAGCTACCTCGGGCAAGAAGACAGGATGTTTCGTAATCCCGGCGACTATTACTTGAACGCTCACGGCAATGCCAATAAACGGACCGTTGCACTCAACGTAATGCTTGGCGGTTCTCGAACCCGCTATGGAGGACTGTACGGCGACAAAAGCTCCACCGGGTTACTCTACCATGAAGGCGCCATTCAATCTCCCACCCGCACATTCACTTTTATTGATTCCGACGCCGCTGAAAGCCCCGGTCCCGTTTTTGTGGTGCCGAAAGATTTCAAAGATGTTGTCAATCCATCCACGCCCGGAGACTTCAACAATGGCCGTTGCTCCGTGAGTTATGTTGACGGGCACGCCGACAGCATTAAATGGCACATTGCTGTGGGAGGACCCAACCTGTGGCTCATTCAGAACGATGGCTGGACCGGCAATGACAGCTTCACCGCGGCCGACATCATGGCGAAAATTGATTCCGATGAATCTAAGAAGAATCCAAACAAAGGCCATGGGTTAGACAAAAAAATAAAGGGGCGGTAAAAACCGCCCCCTTTAATCCCAGGCTGATTACAGACCTACTATTATCCCAGTTGCATTTTTTTGAGGCCGCAACGTGGTGGCCTCATGCAAGTATATAGCATACACCATGCCAAACAGGTCGACCCAATATATGCGCTTATTTCAATGGTAATTAAGGAAGCCAACCCTATAATCTGAATCCCACGCGTGATTCACACGCCAAACACGCATATTATTACACGATAAAACCCACCTCCGTATACAGCTGCAGCCAGCCCCCAATCTGTCTAGAAGATGTCTAATGCTACTTTTGTAGGCCACCTTGCTCGATCCAGCGACGAACCAGGTCGGTAACCGGCTTAGAGAGCCCGTCCCCTTTTTTGGGCATCCGGTCATCATTGCCAATCGGTAGAATGATTAGTTCGTATATTGAACTTTCCTCAGGTTTTTTGGCCACGATGACCGGCTCGCCGTCAGCTCCTTTCTGGAGTTCAGCAAAGGTGTCGAGCCGGAATTTGCCCTTCGGCTTTTCCTTGCCATGGCACTTCACGCAATTCTGTTTGAAAATTGGCAAAATGTCCTTGTCGTATTTCGGTTCCTTAATGGCCGCATATTTCGCAGCCTCGGCCTTGGCGGCCTTCTCAGCGGCCTCCTTGGCGACCTTGGTGGATGCTGCCCGCTGGGTCTTCAAGCGCGCGATCGTGTTCACGCTTCGCAGGTCCTTGTCCACGCCCAGGTTGATGGCCAGATCCTTGTTGCCGGCCTTGGCCATTGCCTCCTGGAACGCCTTGGCCTTTCCCACGGTCACCTTGGTCTGCCACAAATAAAGGCTCTTTAGATTCTTCAGTTTCTTCAGCTTGTCCAATCCGGCATCTGTCACTCCCGTCTTGTATAGATTTAGGTATTCCAGATTCGTAAGACCCGCCAATGTGTCCAAAGCCTTATCCGTTACCTTTGTCTTTTCAAGATGTAACTTTTTAAGTCCCGTAAGGCCCTTGAGTGGTGTCACCCAGTCATCGGCAGCAGCAGGATGCTGAAATGCGATTTCCACGGAATTCCTCAATTCCGCCAACACCTTAGCATCCGCCGCCTCAAAGTTCTTTTCGCCTCCAAAGGAGTTTTTGACGATGGTGACACTGTACTCCTTGGAATCCTTGGCGATGTACAGCACCCGACCGCCCAGCGACTCAATCTTCGCAATGGCCGATTTTTCATCCGCCCGACCTGTCCCAGCAATTACCAACCCGACTGCAATCAAAGAAATTACCTGAATTTGTTTCATAACGCTTACTTGTGGTCCAAACCGAGGATGACGCGGAAACTATGGAATGACAAGCGAAGATGCGGAAAAAATGACGGATGCGAAGATCATTGAAGGAACCAATTATCGGAAGGAATGATCCTTGATAAAATCCAGAACTTCTCTGAAATGATCATGACCATATAATCCTTCCAATCAATTGCAACATTATCACCAACTCGGCTTGAATTCTGCCGGATAAGAAGCGATGTGTCCCATATGCCGTAAAAAGAGAGCGGGAATAAAATGAGGCTTATGCCTTCTTGAAAGGCAAACTTCTTCTTCGCTGGCCTCTTCATGGCAGATTTCACCCCCGTCACTATACCGCCGACACAGGCCGGGGCAAGTGTTGGGGAGGCAGGAGCTAATTACAGCAACTACCGTCGCAGCCGCTGCATTGCTTGCACGTGCAAGCCTTACCAGTACTCCTCTTGCGCCTTATCCTTGTCACCAGCTCCTGCGCGTCCATGACAACGCCGCAAAAGACGATGAGGCCAACGACTATTGCCAACTATTCCTCCCAACTCAGGTCGTCACCGCCAGAATCTGGAAAAATAAGTGGCATGGTGAAGATGGAATCCATCCCCACCTTCTACACCACCACCGGCCACTGGCAATGCTGAATGGGAGCCTCCTCTGTTCTCGGAATGAAGATGAACCCGCATGAGGGTTGAAAGACATCCATGACTGGTCACAACTCGCTATTTTCTGGCAATTCTTTTATCATCAAAATTATGGCTGACGGAAAATTGGATACTCTGCACAAAGTACAGTCCATCAATAAAGATCGCGGACAATACGGAGCCTTTGCTGAGATTGGGGCAGGACAGGAAGTTGCACGGTGGTTTTTCCTTGCAGGAGGGGCGTCTGGTACGGTGGCAAAGACGATTAGCGCCTATGACATGGCGGTAAGCGATGCAATTTACGGTGAATCATCTCGTTACGTAAGCTTGGGCCGACTGGAGCAGATGCTCGATCATGAATATGGCTTGCTCCACAACCGACTTGCGCCATCACAGGGCGATTCGACACGTTTCTTTGCGTACGCAAACACGGTGGCAGCTACGAGCTTTTCCAGACATAGCGAAGGATTGGGCTGGATGGGAGTGCGCTTTCAAGCGCGACCAAATGGACCCGCTAACGACATAGTGCTACATGTACGGCTTCTGGATCGCAGCAATCTGCAGCAACAGGAAGTGATTGGACTCGTAGGTGTGAATCTTATTTGGGGTGTGATGAATTTGTGGGAAAATCCTGAGGTATTAGTACGATCGTTGACAGACAACATAGAGCCGGGGCGCGTGGAGATGGATATGGTGCGATTCACAGGGCCGGACTTTGAAGGTGTTGATAACCGGCTTATTTGTCTGCAGTTGGTTCAGGAAGGATTATCTGAGGCGGTGTTGTTTGATGATCTGGGTGAAGTGGTGCACCCGACAGAAATACTATACAAGCGACCTATTCTTCTGGAGCGAGGCAGTTTTCGACCGATTACGCGCACCACGTTGCGTATGCTGGAACTGGCTTTGAAGGAATTTGACAAGGACCCCGCTGTGTGTGGACGTGTTGATGAGGGACACGAGGTCCAGGTGCTTTTTGAGATGACATTGAAGAATCTAACGGACAAAGGCGGTATTGATCATCAGGATTTTTTGGAACGGGTAGACTTGTTGGGTGCAGCGGAGAGTGAGTTGGGGCGTGATGCGAAGATTGTAGTTTCAAATTATGGCGAATTTCATCGGCTGGCAGGCTACCTCTTTCGTCACACCCGCGCACCTTTGGGTGTGGTTCTTGGCATCCCAACTGTGAGGGAGATCTTTGAGGAGTGTTGGTATGACGACTTGGAAGGAGGCTTGTTGGAGTCCTTCGGGCGATTGTTTCAAAATAACTTGCGGCTTTATGCTTATCCATGGCGTGATCCGGACAAAGGTGTAGTGACTGCTGATTCTTTTCGACCAGAACCTCATTTGGAAAAACTTTACGAATTTTTATGCCATAATGGTTCCATCCGTCCTTTGCAGGAAGAGGATGAAGCACATCTTGATATTCTCTCAAGGGATGTGCTAGCAAAAATCCGTGCTGGCGATTCGACTTGGGAGACCATGGTGCCAAAAACGGTGGCAACTCTTATTCGTGCACGCGGGCTCTTGGGCTACTCGAAATGCCAAGGGAATTGACGAAGAGAAGCACATAACTTAAATTCTTTATCGTGGCAAATTTTATCGATCCGGGTCTCATTCGACTGGTGTTCCCTGACAACATCGCCCACATCCTGCCACAACGTCGCTTGAGAATTGACTGGAATTGGCACAACCAACTGACCGTGAGGTTGTGCAACAGCCGAAACGTCCCTTCTGGGCTAGCAACACAGTACGAGTCTGAGGCAGCCTTCGCCTCACCACCTCCGACATCTATTATCTTCTGCTCGCCATGAAACGAACACGCCGAGAGAGGAAAATAGAGTCATACAAATGCCACCCCAAGAACCTTCAGAATCCGCAACAGGAACTCAACCAACACTAAAAAGAGCGAGCATGCCGAAAACCTCGGCTGATTAGGCCAGAAACAGGATTTACAAGGAAAATGAGGTGAGTAAGATTCGGACATGGAAATCACGATACTGGCGCTGGCGGTGGTGCTGACGGGGTGCGCTTCTGCCCCCCCAGATAAGGCAAGCAACCGGGTGAAGAAGAAACCTCAACCTGCCAAGGTGATTCCCAACAATTCAACAACCGTGAAAGCGATTAGATCAGCCATTCGGGAATCTGCGGATATATCCAACCGAGCTGACATTAAGAAGGTGGAGAGACTTGACCTCCAGGAAAAACAAATCACTGACCTGACGCCCCTGAAGAAATTAACGGGGTTAAAGGAACTCAATCTATATCAAAACCAGATCACCGACCTGACGCCCTTGGCGGGATTGAAGGAACTGGAGTGGCTTTACCTTGGCAACAACCAAATCGCCGACCTCAAGCCCTTGGCAAAATTAACCAATCTAACCATCCTTGGCCTCAACAACAACCGAATCACTGACCTGACACCCTTGTCAGAATTGACCAATCTGAACACTCTTGCCCTAAGCTTCAACAAGATCCCCAACTTGGCGCCCTTGGCAAAATTAAGCAAATTAAAGGTGCTTCATCTCATCGACAAGCCAAACTATCTCCCCGATGAACCGAGCCGTACTTTCGCCGAGATCGACAAGCTCCAGCAGAATTTGCCGAATTGCGTAATCCACCATAACGCAACGAAGTAAAATAACCGGCACACAACCTATCCCACTCCAACACTTAAGTAGTGTGAAGGACCGCATGCTGTTTTGTCCTACACCGTACCAGAACAGGGTCTACTGGTAGGACGGGGGGGACTCGAACCCCCAACCAACGGCTTAAAAGGCCGCTGCTCTACCATTGAGCTACCGTCCTCCAAAAGGGGGCGCATGTTGGCGCAGCGAAATTTGTCGTGCAAGTCTAATCCAAACTAGCGCGGCCGGTACTGCAATTTGGCTTTGGGCATGAGGCGTTTGAGGTTTTCAATGCGCTGCTCATCCACCGGATGCGTACTGAAAAACGCAGGTGGGCGATCCCCTCCCTTCTCGCGCTTGTACTCGGAAAATCGCTCCCAAAACTTAATTGCCTGTTCCGGATCATAACCGGCCCGAGCCATATAGATGAGGCCGATGCTATCAGCCTCCGATTCCTGCAGACGACTGTGAGGCAAAACGCGCCCAAAGGTGGTCCCCAAGCCATATGCGGTAAAGAGCATCAGGCGCGTTTTGTCGTCCATCTCCGTCAGGCTGCTAAGCAGAGCCACGGCAATTCCTTCAATCAAAAGCTGTTCACTCATGCGTTCAGCACCATGATGCGCCACAGCATGGGCCACCTCGTGTGCCACAACCGTTGCCAATCCCGCCTCATCCTTGGCAATCGGAAGCATCCCAGTATAAATGCCCACCTTGCCGCCAGGCAGGCAAAAGGCGTTGGGTTCGTCGCTCTGGAACAGCACAAACTCCCATTCAGCTTTTGGCAAATCGGCAACTTCAGCAACCCTTGATCCTACGCGTTGAAGCATGGCTGTAGCATTGGCATCCTTACTAACGGGCACACGCCGCTTAATCTCAGCGAAACTCTGCCGCCCCAAGCGGCGCTCTTCACCCGGTGAGACCAGGTTCAACTGCATCCGCCCAGAACCAGGAACGACCGCACAGGCGGAACCAAAGGCCATAATCACAGCTATAAATACCATTCCCAACTTCCCGACCAACGACCGCATGGTTTGAATAGTACACAAATGATGGAAGTCAGCAAGTCGATCAAACTTGGCAGTCTATGCTACATGTTGCATTTTAAGCCCGGTGCGAATCGATCTTGCATACGGTAAAGGGCACGTCCCCATTGAATGCCCTGATGACCGCGTGACGGTCATCGAACCATCTCACCAGCCAGCTCTTCCCGATGAGAAAAGGGCGGTTATGGATGCCCTCTCTTCCCCCATCCAGTCACCCCCCTTGGTCGAAATGATTAAACCAGACACGCGCGTTTGCGTCCTGTTTACAGATATCACGCGTGCCACACCGAATCACCTAATCATTCCCTGGTTGCTGGAACACTTGGCTAATCTGCCGACAGAGAACATAACCCTGCTCAATCAAACCGGCACACACAGGGGAAACACTAAGAACGAACTAGAAAATATGTTAACTCCGGAAATAGTCTCAAAATACCGGGTATTGAACCATGACTGCGAAAATGATGCCGATCTGGTACAATTTGGAAAAACCCGTGATGGAACCCCCGCCATGCTCAATCGTCACGCTGCAGAGGCAGATTTTCGTATTGTTACCGGCTTTATTGAGCCTCACTTATTTGCCGGATTCAGCGGAGGCCCAAAGGGCATTATGCCCGGCATTGCCGGTCTGAAAACCGTGATGAGCAACCATGGTGCCAAAAATATTGAGAACCAGAACGCAACATTCGGCATCACTTCCGGCAACCCCATCTGGGAGGAAATGCTGGAAATAGCGATGCGTATAGGACCAAAATTCCTTTTGAATGTGACACTGAATGAGCAACGAAATATCACGGGGGTTTTCGCCGGCGATCTACTAAAGGCGCACCAAGCAGGCTGCCAGCATGTAAGCAAATCGGCCATGCAAGAAGTGACTAAGCCATTCGACATTGTGGTGACCACCAACAGTGGTTATCCGTTGGATCTAAATCTTTATCAAGGTGTCAAAGGCATGAGCGCAGGAGCCAGGATCGTTAAGAAAGGCGGGACACTCATACTCGCCTGTGAATGTCGTGAGGGGCTCCCGGCCAATAGCCCCATGGATGAACTGCTTCGAAGCGCGACAAGCCCGGAGGAAATATTGACAATGCTCGCCACGCCAAGCTTTGTGCGCCCCGAACAGTGGCAGGCACAAATTCAGTCACTAGTACAACGACAAGCACAGGTACTGGTTTACAGCTCACTTAATGAGACCGCCTTACGTGAGGCCCACTTGGAGCCTTGCGAAGATATTTCAGAAACAGTCGGGCAACGCCTAGGGGAATTAGGGCCAAATGCCCGCGTGGCCGTGCTACCGCAGGGACCGCTGACAATCCCTTATTTGGCAAATGGCGTGTGAATAACTTGGGGTTTCTTTTTTGGCCCAATAGTTTAGTTAATCCAAGTCCGTCTGGGCTATATTAAGGAGGATTTAACATGATTAGAATGATCAGTCTTGCGTTGCTGTCGTCGTTGGGTTTTTGTTTTTCACATAATGCACTGGCACAGGGACCCGTTTTGCCTAAGCCAGATAAGGTGCCGAAAGGTCCGCAGCGACCAAATATTATCTTAATCATTGCTGACGATCTTGGCTATGGCGACTTGGGCAGCTACGGGCAACAGTACATCAAGACACCATTTCTTGACCTGCTCGCAGCTGAAGGCATTCGATTTACTCAGGCATACGCAGGTGCTCCAATCGGCAGTGCGTCACGAGCCTCGCTGATGACCGGGCTACACTCGGGGCACTCGTACATTCGCGGAAACAAGAATATCCCGCTACGCACCAGCGACATAACAATTGCCGAGATGCTGCGTCAGGCCCGTTACAAGACACTGGCGATTGGCAAATGGGGGTTGGGATTGGAAAATACAACAGGCGAACCATTTAAGAAGGGCTTCGAACACTGGGCAGGATTTACCACACAGGAACACGCTGATAATTACTATCCTTCATTTCTTTGGAGGTTTGAGCCGGGCTTCACGGGAGTAAACGCCTATCACGGTATGCTGAAAATCCACCGCAATCGAGAGGGACGGCGCGTCGAGTATTCCCAAGATCTGCTGACCAAGGCGGCCCTGAACACCATCCGAATTTACAGGCCTGCCTATGACAATAAGTACCAACCGTTTTTCTTATACTTGTCTTACACTACCCCGCATGCAAATGCTGACCTAACTCGCAAAACAGGTAACGGCATGGAGGTTCCTCACAACAGACCATACGACAAATATCGCTGGCCGATGCCCGAACGAAACAAGGCCGCCATGATAACCCGACTTGATGCGGATATTGGTAAAATCATGGACAAGTTAAAGCAGTACAAGATGGAAAAGGACACCATTGTCATTTTCACCAGCGACAATGGGCCGCACGCCGAGGGTGGCGTAAACCCGGCCTATCTGGGCAGCGCGGGGCCACTGCGAGGCATCAAACGCAGCTTAAATGAAGGAGGCATCCGAGTGCCTCTGATTGTGCGCTGGACCGGAAAAGCCAAGCCGAACACCGTGAGCGAACTGCCCGTGGCGTTTTGGGATCTCATGCCCACAGTAGCCCAGGCTGCCCGATCGCGCGCACCACGAGATATCGATGGCATCTCATTCCTCCCCACCCTTCAAAGCCTGCCGCAGACACAAAAGCACGAATTCCTCTACTGGGAATTTC
>CAZTTU010000063.1:0-14076 GCA_964616045.1 uncultured Verrucomicrobiota bacterium
GAAGGATATTGATGTGGCCTTTCTTTGCATGAACCTGCCTTACACCATGGACGTGGTGGCGGCGGCCAAGGCCGTGAAGACCTTTAAGCCTAGGGTGGTGTATCCCTACCATTCGCGCGGCCAAGACACGGCAACTTTTAAGAAGCTCGTCGGCGATGCGGCCGAGGTGCGTTTACGTAATTGGTATAAATAGGATTCCATTAGGAGTTTTTGCTTATGCGTATACTCGACAATCTCATTTACCGTGCTAAGAAGTTTAACGAGGCAAAGATCCAATATAAATTGGGCATTATTTACCTTGAAGGCGATCGGGTTGAGCCGAATTTGGGTGAAGCCAAAAGGTGGCTTGAGCGAGCCGCTGACCAGGGGCAGAGTGCGCTAATTAACTGGTTTAGAATCAACCTGGGATTGTGGTCTTGAGGAATATTGGTGCCAGTGGCATCTTTTGGCGTACTCGACTGGGAATTTTTCATGCCTGAGCCAGAATCTAAAGAACCGAAAGAAGAATCTTCCTCTGTAGAGGAATCTGTCCAGAAAGAGTCGGTCTCGACGTTGGATGAAAATGCTTCTGAAAGGCAAAAGACTGCGCCCATCGGACATTCCGGGTTAGTACGACATATCGTACTGGGGATGTTATTGGTGGCGGCACTTGTCGGTTGTTGGCAAGACCAAAAAGCGAGGCAGCAATTAGATGAGGCTGCGGAAGATCTGATGTTTCGATTAAGGGGTATGCGGGATATCGACGATAATGATGTGCATGCTCTCATGGGTGAGCCGGATATTTCTGATAAAGGTAGCCGCTACGCGGATTTGTATGAGGAATATATTTGGCAGGGAGTGTTTAACACCTATCACATGCAGTTGACCTACACGGTGAATTTCGGCCGCGCTGAATTAGATGGAGTGCGGAGTCATTCCAAATTCAGATGGAGTGGCGACAAAAAATCGTCGACAGTCAAAGATCAGTTGGCACAGCAAATGGCCGACCAGGATTTGGAAGAGGAAATGAGGCGGCGCTTGAAAAAACCGACTGGGCCCATTTCCAAGGAAGAATATCTGCTCATCGATAAAATCAATATGGCTGGCAAGGAAGTGCAGGACTTAACCCCTATTGCGAGAATGTCCGCACTTCAAAACCTGAATCTCAACGACAACCATCTGACTGACGTGTCGCCATTGCAATCATTGACCCGAGTGGAAGTCTTACGGCTCCGGCACAATAGTCTGCAGCACCTTGACTCCATCACGCATATGGCACGTTTGCGGGAATTGGATGCGGGTTATAATATTCTCACACATACGGATGCTTTATTGCCATTGTCACAAATAACGAAGCTCACCCTGAACGATAACCGCATTATTGATATCACGCCTTTAAGCAAGTTACATCGCTTGGAATTCCTTGACCTGAATCGCAATGAACTCACCGACATTTCTCTCCTGGGCGAACTGAGGAGCCTGCAATTGCTACGTCTATCCGGAAACAATATCAAGGATGTTCAACCGTTGACTAATCTGCAGGCCCTTGAGGTTTTGTATTTGGCGGAAAATCAGATAACAGATATTCGTGCCCTCGCAAAATTGCCTCACCTTGGGCGATTATATTTGGCTGATAACCAATTAACAGATGTCGCTTCATTGGCCGAAATAAAAAATCTTTCCACACTCGATTTGACCGGAAATCCCGTGCCGAAAAGCAAAGTGGAAGCCCTTCGCAAGGCCCTACCCATGTGCCAGATCGACTTCTAGTCCATTACAAAAAAAGTTCATTCTTACAGTAGGCAAGCCCTTTTGACACCTGCTAGTATCCTAGCGGTTGTTCGACTTTGATGAGTTGTTCAACCGCAACACAATAGCGCGTTGGGTAGCAGCCGTCGGGGGAAACTCTGGCGGCTGCTTTTTAGGTGACTAATGTCTTATCGCGGAACCGTCCCGCGCAAATCGGCGGCTACGTAGGCCATCACGGCCATTGAGGCCACGCATTGGTTGAACTCATTTCGATCGAGCTTGTCGATGGTGTCAGCTTGGGTGTGGTGAAACCAGAAGTAGCGCTCACGATCCACCTCCAGATGCATTACCGGTACTCCGCCGGAGATCAGGCGCAACACGTCCGCCCCGCGGCAGCCTTTCTTGATTTCTCCGGCGTTGATGGGTGCAAGCAACCCGCCGATTTGCCGAATTATTTTCATGCCTTCTCCACTGCCAAGGAAGCCGTAGCCGGTGGGGCGGAACACGCCGGAATCCGATTCAATCGCCAACACGTGGTTCTTCAGGTCGGCCGCGTGCCGTCGGGCATATTCCTTGGCACCTCCAAGACCATTTTCCTCATTGGTCCACAGCACCACGCGGATGGTGCGGCGCGGTTTCAGACCCCCCTTCATGATAAGCCGCGCTGCCTCCCATGCTGCGAGACAGCCTCCGCCATCATCCATTGCGCCCTGGCCCACATCCCACGAATCAATGTGGCCACTCACGATCACAATCTCTTTGGGTTTTTCACGGCCGAGAATATCCGCAATCACGTTGCGCGACTTGGCCGGCGGTAATGTACGCGCCTCCATTTTCAGTTCTATGCGGATTGGCTCTCCGCGCTCCTGCATGCGCGCGAGCATCATGGCATCCTCCACCGAGAGCGCAGCGTGCGGGATACGCTTTACCTTTTCATCGTAGCGCATGTTTCCAGTGTGCGGAGTCTGCATAGAAAACGGACCCACCGAACGAATCAGGCTGGCCACGGCGCCAGCCTTGGCCGCCTCGATGGCGCCCATGCGCCGTACAATCACCGTCTCGCGATACTCAGTGAAGGGTAGGTTGAAGAGCACAATTTTTCCCTTCACTTGCGCAGTCTTCGCCTTGAGGTCATCAAAACTATTTACCACCAGCACTTCTGCCGTAATACCTTTTTTTGGTGTGCCCACGCTACCGCCCAGGCCCATCATCGGTAGCGCGCGCGCGCGTGGTGTGAGGAGTGTCGCTGATTCCCTGCCTCGCACCCAATGTGGCACAGTCACTTCCTCGCCGTGCACATTCACAAACCCATCCTTTTTCATTTGGACCAGACACCAATCGATGGCTTTCTCCAGGTTGGGTGAGCCGCTGAAGCGCGGGCCAAATGTGTCGCACATGGTTGCCAGTCGGTTAAAGCCAAAAGGGCTATTGGTGGCGGAATGAATGAGCTTGTTGGCGGTATCTTGATAGTCCTTTGGAGTATCTGCTGCGTCAACAGCGAGCACAGCAAGGCCGATAAAGCCGGTGAGAATGCGGAACAACATGGGCTCAGTATAACCAACAACTGCTTGCCGGTGCAATGTCTCCTGTGGAGTCGAATGTAAAGCCGTTACCTAAAAATGGCGGTGGTGAGCTTGCCGTTTTTGTCAATGGCCCCTCGGTTCATGCCCAGGGTATTGAATTCCATCACCACATTGCCTTTAGCATCCAGCCCAATGATGCCCCCACGGCCTTTGGCTTGCTTTAGCTTCACCTGAACCACTTCGTGCGCTGCATCGGCCAAGGGCTTTTTCTGATATTCCATTTTAGCGGAAATATCGTGTGCCACGGCGTAGCGGATAAAAAATTCACCATGGCCAGTGCAGGAGATGCCGCAGGTCTTGTTGTTGGCATAGGTGCCCGCACCGATAATGGGCGAATCGCCAATGCGCCCGAACTGTTTGCCGGTGAGCCCTCCGGTGGAGGTGCCCGCAGCAATGTTACCCTTGGCATCGAGTGCTACACAGCCAACGGTGCCAAGATATTCCTGGATGGTGTCCAGCGCGGATTGTTTCTTGTTTTTCTCTTTGTCCTTCCAATCCTGCAGCTGTTTCCATCGGCGATCAGTATAAAAGTAATCCGGCTTCACAATTTTCAGGCCAATGTTCTTGGCAAATTTCTCAGCGCCAATGTTGGTGAGTAGTACATGAGGGGTTTTCTCCATCACCGCGCGCGCGGCGAGGATTGGGTTCTTTAGTACCGTCACCCCACCCACCGCACCCGCCTTGAGGGTGCCGCCGTCCATGATGGAGGCATCCATCTCGTTGCGTCCGGCACTGGTAAAGACCGCCCCCTTGCCGGCGTTAAAGAGTGGCGAATCTTCCATCACGATGATGGCCATCTCCACGGCTTCCAGCGCGCTGCCTCCTTTTTTGAGAATAGCATGGCCTGCCTTTAGGGAGCGTGTGAGAGTGGCGTGGTATTCCTTTTCGCGTTCCGGAGGGAGAGTCTTCCTGTCTATTTTTCCGGCACCGCCGTGGATTACGATGGCAGTGGGCGATTGGGCTGCGGCAGTCATCACAAGGCCGAGCAGAGTGACGAGAATTGTCTTTTGCATAATAAATTTAAGAGGATCATTTTCTAGATGAATTCACAAATCGGTAAGTGCCATCGTTGGCAGTTGCAATGGGGCCAAGGCTTTTATCCACAGAGTTTAGCTCGTTATGGAAACCGATGGTGTTCACGCGCACTTTGTTGTCATCGTTGAGTTCCCGGATGAGCACCGCCACGGAGGGTAAGCCTGGTTTTTGCGTGAAAATGCCGTCGGTGAGCAGCCACACGGTGTCCGGTTCCATGTTTTTAAACGCATTACGCAAAGCTGTGCGCGGGTCAGTGTTACCGATGGCTCTTTGTCCATTAATCCAGGGGGCCACAATGCGCAGATTTTCTTCCGTGGCTTTTTTGATTCCTCCCAACATGGGGATGGAGTCGTGGTTGTAGTAGTAAATGAAAAACTCCTTGTCCGGCTCCATGGAGGCAATGGCGGTGATCAGTTCGCGCTTGGCCATGGACATGCGGCCATCACGATTCATACTCCCGGAACAGTCGATAACAAACACATATCGGTTGCCTTTGCCAGACTGGATCACTTGAAACAGCTCTCCGGATTCCAGAGGGCTGCTTTCAAGTGGATCATGCTCTCCGCCACAGCCAAGTACCACCGTGGAGGCAGGCCCCCCGTATATGCCACCGGTGGATTGGGCGTGATCACGGGGGAGCGCGCCGGTTACTCCAAGGTCGGTGTCACTGGACAAGCGCGCACTTCCGTCTGCGAGCACAATTTGGCCCTGGCTCCGGTTCAAGCCGGCCATGGTTTCAGGGCCAGGTTCGGATTCATCGGTGCCGCTCCAGCGCGCTGTGTGCAAGTTGCAGGTGGATAGATTGCGCGTGGTGGACAGCACAGTGGTGGGACGGGCGATGTCCGCACCGTTAATCAACACGTAACTGATGGCATTCGCCGGCAACATACGTCCCTGAAGAGGATCGATTTTATTCCATTCTCCCCGTGCTTTTTCATTGGCCGACGCGCGACCAGGGTCACAGGGAGAGAGCAGGATGGCAGCCGTGGTAAGATCACGTCTGATATCGGGTAGGGAAAACATGGCGGCATGATCCATGGAAAAATCATCCTTGTATTTGCCGAATGCTACATGGGATTGGGATGGCGTCAGTTGCCATGGCAGTCGGTCTTCATGATCTTGCGCGTAGTTGATAAACGCCTGGCCGATCTGACCCAGTTGAGCAGCGCACTTGACTCGATGCGCCTTGGCCTTGGCCTGTCCTAGAATCGGCAGCAACACTGCAGCCAGCACACCAATGATGGCGATTACCACCAGCATTTCGATGAGCGAAAACGCGCGCTTTCTGATTGCTGCCATGAGGTTGGTTTATTGAAGCGTGCTGGCGCTGGCCGGCCAAGGGCAAAGTGTGTCAATTGCGATTGCCACTGCGGGAGAAGAAATAGGTGCCATTGTTGTCGGTGGCAATACCTCCCAGATTACGGTCCACATGCTGGGCTTCGCGCGCGAAGCCCACGGTGTTTACTCGCACAAGACGATCCGTATTCAATTCTGAGATTAACTTTCGTACTGCCGTGCTACCCCCGTTACCGTTGAATCCACCGTCAGTCAGGATCCAGATAGTGTCAGGTTTAATTCGCTCGAAAGTATCCCGAATTGCCTCACGAGGATCGGTAGTGCTACCCGGGCTTTGCTTTTCAATCCATGGTCGCACGAGGTCAATTTCCCATTTAAAAGCACGGCGTGGACCACCCTCCATGCCTGTGCTGGAACTGTCGAAGAAGAAGACGTAGAACTTCTTCGTGGGCTTCATTTTGTACAGCGCGGCCAATAAGGCGTTTTTGGCTTGGTTCAATCGATTATCCCCGGACATACTACCTGATTTATCGATGATAAAGGTATGGCGATTGCCCGGTTCAGTAACAAAAACCTCGGTAATCGGCACTGCAACAAAGCCACCGCAACAGCCCAGAGCCAAGGCACTGGCATCCTTGATCGAGTTGCCACCTTCAGATTTCACGTGCGGCTTGACGATCTGCCCTTTTTTGCCCAAGTCAGTATCGTTAGATAGATGCGCGCTACCATCAGCCATCACCAATTGTCCCTGTCCTTTCATCAAGCCAGCCATCATTTGGGGTATGTCTGCCACGTGCTCTTCATCAGAGCCCACCCACCGGGCATTTTTGAGATCGCAGTCGGAAATGTTGCGCGTGACGGCCAGCACAGTGGTGGGGCGGGCAATGTCTCCGCCTTCAATCAGCAGATAGCTGATGGCCTTTTCGGGCAGGATAATGTTCTTGGTCGGATCGAGTGTCTCCCACATTACTTCAGCCTCTTCATTGAACGGCGCCCGCACAGGATCGCAGGGTGATAGCAGCACCTTGGCGTTGCCGATCTCACGCACCATGGGGGGCAGGGAAAAGATGGCAGCCGGTGCCAATGTAAAATCACTCCAACTGGAGCCCAGTTGATCGCGCTGTTGATCACCTAAAATCTGCCAAGGTAGGCGCCCCTCGAAATCATGTCCGTAACTATTGAGTGCCTTGCCGATGGTGGAAAGGTTGCTCAGGCACTTGATACGATGCGCCTTGGCCTTGCCACGACTCAGTGCCGGCAACAGGAGTACTGCCAATAGCCCGATGATCCCCATGACCACTAGCATCTCTACCAAGGTGAAGCCTCTTTTACGTGTATTAGATTGGAAACTAGGTGGCTTTTCCACAGGTTACATCTCAAGTCTAAACGTCAATTGCCCATTGCGCAAGGTTCCCATCGTTGACACACCTCACCGTGCTCCTGAAGAATCACCCCTTATGTCCGTCAAATACCTGACAATCCGCCCAGCTATGGAGGCAGATGTGGAGCTAATAGTTGAATTTATCCGTTCCCTTGCTGAGTATGAAAAACAGCTCAATCAAGTGGTGGCTACCGAGGAGATTGTGCGCGAATCCATCTTTGGCGAAAAACCAGTGGCCGAAGTCTTGATTGGCGATTGGGAGGGGAAACCGGTGGCCTTTGCGGTTTATTTTGAGAATTTCTCCACTTTTACTGGGCGCTCTGGCCTGTACTTTGAGGACCTCTTCGTGAAACCGGAATGTCGCCAACGTGGGATTGGTAAAGAGATGCTAAAGCATTTGGCAAAAATTGCCGTGGAACGCGGATGCCCTCGTTTTGAATGGATTGCATTGGATTGGAACGAACCGGCTATTAAGTTTTATGAATGGCTGGGCGCCAAGCAGCTGACTGATAAACGGTACTTCCGCATGAGCGGTGAAGCTCTGGAACAACTGGCGGCAAAAGGGTAGGCAAGAAGATTAAGTTCAAGTTTGCGCGTCTCAGGCGAGATGCGTAGGGTTGAGCCCAATGAAACAGATTGTCCTTTGCACGTTTGCCCTGTTATTTGCCCGTACCGTCCAAGTGGCTCTGTCGCGTGATAAGTTTCTAACCAAAGATGGCGAGTTATCAGCTTTATTAACGCTCAAGGATAGCCAAGGTGGCTTTGTTGGAACCAACGGTTTGATCTGGACTGTTCACCCGGATGGTTCTTGGGATCGTAAACGCTTTATCAATCGCACGATACGTAAGGCTGATATGCAGGGAAAATTATCAGCCAAAGAGCTGCAGGCTTTGGCTGATGTCCTCGCCCATGCTCAGGTGGATAAATTGCCTTCCAAAATAGGAAAGTTTCGCGGAGCCAACCCACACGTGGTGACGCTCTCTTGGGGTAAACACCAATGCGTGTGGACCCTACCCCCGGGCTCACCCGTGCCAAAGTATCCAGATCAACCATTTGGCAAATTAGCTCCAGAGGACGGCTTTTCTGAAATATTCCAAAAATTGGGGAAAATCTTAAAGAAACACTAGGATAAGTGAATAATATCAAGCCAGCAGGATTTCTTTTCTGCAGGTGAGACGTTAGGTTATTGTTAGGAATCCATCAATTTATTAGTAACCTCCCGTTGGCGGCTTTCTAATTAATATGTGAACAACCTGTTCATAAATTTATCTAATGGGTTCCAAATTGACACGTTTGAAAAATAAAGTACGTTTACGGACGAAATGCGTAGCTTTACTTGGATCGGATTATTTGCAGGGCTTGTTTTCGGAACCGGCTGTACTGCGGTGATGGACAAGTTTTCCACCAATTACTACGAAAGAAATTATTCTGTGCGAATTTCGGTGGAAGAATTGGATCCGAAAACTCAATCGGAGCCATCTGTGCAGAATGTACTGTTTCGAGACCACGGCGAACGGATAAAGATGCACGAAGGTGAAGGATGGGAAGTGCTGGGTTCGTCAGAGTTTAACACATCCGGTTCGCCTAGGCGCAATCATCTGTTAAAGCTGGCAAAGAAGCTTGGATCCGAGTTGGTGGTGTACTCGCGGGAATTTGACCGACGAGAACAGGAGTTGGTCAAGCGCAGCGAATATCAACAAGGTGAACGTATCACGGTCAACGGTACCACGGTGGAAATGGAAGGTCGGTGGGTGGATGTGATCGACGTGGTTACGCGTACCTATCACGATTTTCGCGTCACGTTTCTTCGCGAAGAACGCGAATAATTTCCGCAAAATTCACGCGACAAACCGCTGGGGCTCGGCCACACTGTGCAGATGCGTGTGGCGTTTTTATTCGGAGTGGTCAGCCAAGTCGGGCTGGCACTCTTTCTTTGTAGTGGCCACGCGCAGCAGGTTGATAATAAACCCACCCGCGGCGACGGGTTGGTGGCTAAGCTCAAGGCGATCGAACCCAAGCTCAAGGCGACCTTTTCGGAATTGAAACAAAATGCCGAAGATGGTGATGGTGCGGCTCAAGAGAGAGTGAGCCAACTGCTGGAGCATGGGCAGGGGGTGGCTGTGGATTTGAAAGCTGCTTTTAGTTGGGCGGAAAAATCCGCCGATGGCGGCTATGGACTGGGAGAATTTCGCCTGGGCCTGATGTATCGCTTCGGTACTGGCATTGAGCCGGACGAAAAGAGGAGCAACCAATGGCTCCTTAAGGCTGCCAAGAGTTTGCCCGCCTTGGTGGAGCAAAAAAACACGAAGGCCATGCAGGCGTTGGCTACTCTACATTATCGAGGCTGGGGCGATCTGGATCAGGATCGTGTGAAAGCCCTTGAACTCAACCAACAGGCTGCTGATGCCGGAGATGTTCTGGCACTGGTGGAGGTGGCTGATCAGTTGTGGGATGGCAAAGGAACGCGTCGCCAACGCACCAAGGCAAAGAACCTCTATAAAAAAGCTTTGCCTATGCTGATGGATTTGGGCGAGACAGGTGATCGTGAGGCTCAGTTTATTGTGGGCAACCTGTTGGCCGGTCTTCGTATGGGCGCACGGGATTTTGAAGAGTCCATTAAATGGCAACATCCCGGTGCAGATGCTGGCTATCCGGCTGCTCAATTTCTCATAGGTGCACGCCATCAGAAGGGCCACGGTATGCCTCAAAATGATGCCATTGCTATGGACTGGTACAACAAGGCTGCAGCGCAGGGGCATCCTGGAGCTATTAACAATGTGGGTTGGATGCATGGCACCGGCCGGGTTGCTGGTGGGGCGGATGGTGCCAAAGCCTCGGCGATGTACTTGCGAGCGGCGGAACGTGGCAATTCGGTTTCTCAAAATAATATCGCCATGCGTCTATTTTCAGGAGCAGATATTGCGCAGGACAAGGAGAAGGCTTTCGAATGGCATAAGCGATCAGCCGAAAATGATTATGGCCGTGGACAGTATTATTTGGCGATGCGTTTTGACACCGGTGAAGGGACGGAGCCGAATCTTGAGAGGGCGGTGTACTGGTATAAACGCGCCGCTGAGAACGATGAGATCAATTCCCAGGCAAAGTTGGCACAAATGTATCGTGATGGCAGGGGCGTAAAGCGGAACTTACGCGAATCTCTCAACTGGCTGGCGCGGGTCACGGAATTTGAACGGGACAAAGTGAATCCGTTTTTTGCCCGGGAACAAGCCTCGGCCCGCTCGGCCGCGCAGGGTTATGTGAAGTTGAAAAAGTATGTCGACGAAGGCTGGCCGGTATCGCCTCGGGATTTGAATGAGGTACAGGCGGAGGCTGAAAAAGGCGATGCCAATGCCCAATACGAACTGGCTGCCCTGAATGCCGGCGGCGTGGGAGGATTGACGGAGAGTACCAAGACCGCCTACCAATGGGCCGCCAAGGCTGCGGCGCAGGGCCATGCTGGGGCGCAGTATTATTTGGGTATTTGCCACGAGGAAGGTCGAAATGTTTCCCGCAGTTCGGCAAAGGCGAGGGAGTGGTACCAGAAAGCTGCCGCCCAAGATCATGCAGGAGCCCAGAATAATCTGGCTGCGATATTGGAGGAGACCGCCTCCATGGAGGAAGCTGGTCCACTTTACTTGAAGGCCGCCAAGGGAGGCAGCGCAAACGGCTGCTACAATCTGGCGCGCCTTATTGAGACAGGCACTGGCGGGCTGGGGGAGGCGGATCCGAAAGCTGCTTTTGAAGAATTCTCGAAGGCAGCCCGCATGGGCCATGGACCAGCCCAGAATAATCTCGGCCTTATGTACCAAATGGGTGTGGGCGTGAAGGCAAATCTGGAGGAGTCGGTGCGATGGTACCAGTACGCGGCAAATCAGGATAATCTGGATGCGCAATTCAATCTCGGGCTGATGACTCTCAGGGGCGAAGGTGGCTTGAAGGCGGACAAGGTGAAGGCCTTTGTGTTGTGGGGTCGCGCCGCGATGAAAGCCCATCGGCAAGCTACGGAGAATCTGGCCGCGTTGGCGAATGAATTGACGGAGGACGAAAAAAATCAGGGCCGTGCCGAAGTGAGAGAATGGACGCAAAACCACAAGGTGCTGCAGTATTTTGTTATTCGCGAAGGAGACTAATCATCCATGAAACACGTGATCATTATTCTCATTGCGATCCTTACTCTCGGCGTGAGTTGTGGCACCTCAGGAGGTCGGCAACCGGCGGGACCATTGATACAACTGGAACAACGCAGCGACGGGTTGACCTACAAGAAAGGCGACACGGTGCCATACACAGGCCAGTTGACGATGACGGCTACCGGTACGAACGAAAAATACGTGACGCATTTTAAAGATGGCGTGCGTCATGGGTTGTTGGCGGTGTGGTATGCCAACGGCAAGCACAAGGCGAATGCGGAGTTCAACCGCGGCAAACTGGTGAGCGGTATCACGTGGAAACCCGATGGGACTGAGGGTAGTCGCGTGATGAACGGCATGGGCACGTTCCTAATGTTCCATCCTGACGGCAGCAAGGCGCGCGAGTCGGTATACAAGCACGGCGTGCGCGTGCGGCGCACGGATTTTCCGATGGCTGGCTCCAACAAAGACCAATAAATCCCAACCTGTTTTTTCCCGGGTAGGGGGCTGAGAGTTTCCCGAGGGTTAGCTGTAGAGCAATTTCCGCCAGTTTTTGCGTACGGTTTTTGAGATACGGTCCAGTTCCTTCGAACGCTGTTTCAAGAGCAGGTTGATCTCGCGTTGGGCAAGGGTCCAGTTGATCCGCTTCAGGTTTCGATGGAACGCGTCTTTATTATTTTCACGGAAGAATTTCGGGCCACCGGAATAACCCACTTTATGAAAACGGTGAATCGAAATTTTCTCTAGGAGCGTGAACTGGTGACGCGGGCGCCCCCGAGTGTTTGCGGGGAACGTGGTAAACGGCGTGCCGTGGTTGTTCTCCAGCCAATCAGTGAAGGCTTCTATCAGCTCCTGCTGACTACAGTACCAGTTGATCTGGATCACGTGTAACGTGCTACTGCCGCCCATGGTTAGGGCATCGCCCTTACCAGTCTTGTGCGTGGTGTCCTTGCTGGATGTCACCGCGGCATTCGGAAAGTCAGTGTAGTTCTTGGACTTGGCTACTTGAGTAAGCCACTTTTTGTTACTGGCGTCCTTGCCGAAGGGACCTTTTTCACTGCCCAGTTCACGGTCCAATTCCCATTGGAAAATGCGGCTGAGGGCCGATTTAGGCAGATTCATGTAGGCTGAAAAATTCCAGTCATCTTTGGTCAAGGTCTTACTGGACCAGTCTTTTAGATCGGGTTTCATTCTGATATATATTGCGTTGGTTTTTGCGGCTAACTTGTTTAGTTAGGGAGGGGAGAGTAGGAATAAGCAAAGTAATGTCAAGGACACTGCCACGATGTCTTCTCGAGTACATCCCTTCTGTTCCAGAAAAGGACGCGAAGGAAAAGCGAACGATTCATATTTTTCTTCTTGTTTAATATTCGTCCCCATGATTTCACGTCTCTTGTGGTGAGTCGATTAGTCAACACAGCAATCTTTTTTTTGGCTGTTTCCTCGCTGGTGGCCGCCGAGTCTTCTGCTGCTACCCAGACACCGGGCTTGGGCTTGGAGTCGGCCAAAGAGCTCGGCATTTTAATTACCCATACCATCGTCAGTTTGCTTATTGGGGCTGTCTTGGGTCTGATCTTCGGGGCTGTTGGAGGATTGTATCTTTGGCGATGGCTGCGGGACAAGGGATGGTTGGATGTGTCGTGGGGTTGGTACAAGTATGTGCGCTGGATATGGCCGGTCTTGATTGTGGGATGTCTTTCTTTAGGTATGAGTGGCAGTGTTGGTACGTGGGGTGCTGGATGGAAAATGAAAAAGGAATTGCGTGAGGGGCAGTTGATCAAAGCGACCCTGGAAAGCTCGTATGCTGCCATCATGGCGTGGCGCGAAGATGGTAACGTTACCGATGCCAACAGCACCTCCCAGTTGGATCGAGACTTGGGAGTGGGTATCGGAAAAATGGAGGAACTTTTGACTTATGCGAAAGAAATGGAGTCGGAAAAGATTGATCAATTTACCATGGAGCTGGAAAAAAAATCTGGAGGCACATGGTACGAAAAATGGTTAATACGGAAATTAGTCGAGGTTTTGTGGGAAGACCAAATCAAGGGAAACCTCGCTGACAACGAAGCGGTGGACATTCTACAGAACACGGCGGAGATTAAAAAGACCAGTGGACAGGATGCCGCAATAGGAGAGATGAAGGGAACCTTGACACATGGCATTTACCTCGTGTTCGAAGAATTGATCGCTACATTCGTTTGGAGCACGATTCTCACCGTCATGGCCCTTGCTTTGGGTATTCCGCTATTACCGTTGAGCGTGTTTTGGCTGATTCGCTGGCTTTGGCTTCGCAAGCATTCCGGGGAGAAGATTGCTTCTGAAGACCCTCCCTTGCTAGATGCCTAGTGATCACATTTTGAATAACTCACGAATAAATCCATGCGACTCACTAAAAGGGCGCTTGCTTGCGCGTCATCGCGCGGCCAAACTTCACGCACGTCCATTATTCAAATGAAAGTTTATCGAGCTATTCGAGTGGGGCTGCCGATTATGGCCGCCGTGGAGTTGGGGACATTGCGTGCGGCGGATAACCCAGAGTTGATCACAAAGGGTAGAGAATTGTTCCAGACCAAGATTTGTTTTACCTGCCACGAGGTTTCCGGCGGGCCTCCGGCTCTGGCGGGGGTAGCCATGAAGGCTCCCAAGTTCGAAGGCAACTTTTGGGGAAATGAACGCACCGTTACCCTCGGGTTCGGGGGCAAGGATGCCAAGGTGATTTTTGATGAGGCTTATTTTATTGAGTCTATTCGCAAACCCATCGACAAGGTGGTGAAGAGTGCAGCCGCTCCCATGCCCCCGCCACCTGCAGTGAATGATGAGGAAATGAAGGCGCTGATTGCCTACGTGAAATCGCTCAGTGATGGCACCGCGCCGGCAGCGGGTGGCATTGTGGCCAAGGGAGCCCTTAAGAAATTCCGCTACC
>CAZTTU010000064.1:0-13852 GCA_964616045.1 uncultured Verrucomicrobiota bacterium
GGACATGCCCATCATCAGGCACACGAGGGCGGCAAACAGGTTGGTTTTCATGGTTATTGGGTTAATTTAAACAAATTCACTTCACCACCCCACCAATGGCCTGGAAATAGAGCAGCCCATCAGGGCTGGTCCAGCTGCCAATGATTGGGTAACCGCGGATCTTGCCTTTTACCTTGGTGCGGATGGTTTCCTCCAAGGATTCGACTATCTGGACAGTGGTCTTTTTGCCATCGGTTGTCTCAACAACCTTCTCGAAGAGCCTAGTCTTGGCCTCCACCTTGACACCCTTGAGAAACTCGACCGCAGCGCGGTATGCCTTGGATTTAGCGACGGTCCTGCGACGGAGGATTTCGGTGGGGGTGCGTTTGGCATTGATCCCCGTGCTTCCGGTGGCAACAAAGTACTTGATGCCTTTGACCTCAAAGAGGGTTGCACCATCAATTTCGAGCAGGATGGGGTTGGCCAGGAAAATGGGACGGAATTCGGGTTTTGTGAGCTTGAAGTTGCCGGCCTGCTTGCTGAGATCTGCGGCGTGGAGGGAGGGAAGGCTCATGCCCATTATCAGGCACGTGAGGGCGGCAAACAGGTGTGTTTTCACGGGTTTTTGTGGTTATAGGGTTGATTTAAAAATATTCACTTCACCACCCCACCAATGGCCTGGAAATAAAGCAACCCATCAGGGCTGGTCCAGCTGCCAATGACCGGATAACTGTCGATCTTGCCTTCTACTTTGGCGCGGATGGTTTCCTCCAGGGATTCGAATATCTTGACATCGGTTTTTTTTCCATCGGTTATCTCAACAATCTTGTCGAAGTACCTGGTCTCGGTCTCCACCTTGACTCCCTTGAGAAACTCGGCGGAGGCAACGTGTGCCTTGCCATTGGCGATTTTCTCGCGAAACAGTTTATCCCTGAGGGTGGGTTTGGCCTTGTTCACGTAGCTCCCGGTGGCGACAAAGTACTTGATGCCTTTGACCTCAAAGAGGGTTGCGCCATCGATTTCGAGCAGGATGGGGTTGGCCAGAAAAATGGGAAGGAACTCGGGTTTTCTGAGCTTGAAGTTGCCGGCATGCTCGCTGAGATCCGTGGCGGAACACTGTTTATTCACCTCCGGCAATTTATTTTTGCCCACACCGTCCAGTTGCATTTGGAAATACTTTCCATCTAGTTCAACCAAATCCTTCTCAATGTCCTTGAAGGATAATGCAACGAGGTTCGTCAGTTCGTCTTTTTCCTTGGTGAACAGGCCATTGTCCTTTTTGATAATGACTGTCATTCGTTCCTGAAACCTGGTGGTTATTTTATCGATAGTACCAAGTTTGTCATAAAACTGTTTTTCTGGAAGTCGGGTGCTGGGAAACAGCTTTCTCGCTTCTGTGAAATATTTTTTGGCGGAATCGGCCAAGTCATCCCTTCGAGATAACAACCCTCCGCGAATCGGGGTCGGGGGCTGGCGAGCAATCTTAGGCGCGCTGGGTTGCTTGTTTGGTTTGCGGTCATCAGCTGGATTGGGCTGCGCTTCTACTTGTTGCTTTATCCCTGCAATCGGGATTTGTTGGGACAGCTGGAATCTACCGGCCTGAGTACTGTGTGAGAGGGTTCTCTGGCCTGATATTGCAAGGACATTATTCGGTTTCACTTTCAGGAATTTCGCCAGAGCCAGCTGAATGTAAGCATCACCTTTTGCCTTGTTAAGCATTAGGTTGGTGGACTCATCAAACGCCTTGACGGCAATAAAATTCACACTCAACCGGTATGAACCGGTGATATTAGAGATGGTAACAATCGGGTTTCTCACGCCCTTGAGTTTGATCTGGACAGCTGGGGCAGCAGCTTCTGAAAAGTAGGTTGATACAGTCAGGCAGATCAGGGCAAAGAATATTTTCGATGTTTTCATTCTTCTTGTTCCTAGGATTGGTTGGCTATGGGGCTCCGGGCTTATTCATACAATAAAAAAACCCCGTGATACCTCACGGGGCTGTAATTACCTTCCATTAGACTGGATCGAGACTAAAAGTCAGGGCCACCGAAACCCTTTTTGCTCGGGATCGCCTTTGATGGTCTATTGGGTTTGCGCTCGCCTGCCTTGGGCGGGCGTTTAGGTAGGATAAGTTTTTTTGGACCTTTTGGATCGGCGTTTTGCTTCTGCGCTTTGGCCGCCGCTAAAGCAGTTTTAGGATTCCACACCTTTACGGTCGTGTATATTTTGGCCTCACCATCCTGATCATAGGCTGCAGTCACCATCCCGCGAATGATACCCTCGGCTATCCGTTTCACGTTCTGCTTGGTGATTTCCTCAGATTTACCCTCTTCCTTAAACTGATCTACCTCGGGACCTTCTGCCCCCTCTAACATCACAATGGTACTGTCGCCAACTTTGGCAACGGTCTTCACCTTAGAGCTCATCCACTCGACAAATGCGGCATCAGCTAACAAACTTGCCCGCCTTTTAGCGGTAATAATTCCCTTGGATAAACCCAGCACTGTGCTAATCCGTACTTGCCCCACCACGCTGACGTACTTGACAACACCATTCTCATCCTTTACGTCCAACACGCCTGTCCCTTGCCCTACGGCCCGTTCCAGTTTTTTCGCCTTGGTTTCCTGTTCCTGTCCAAGAACATTGGAAAACTGGGCGGTGATAACCATGGCAGCAATGGCCATAGTAGCTTTTAGTTTTGTTTTCATAATTGTTTTTACGATTTTCCCAGGGCTTAAGATTCGTCCCGGTGGGTATACTCAAAAGTCTACAAAAGTGATTCTGAATGGAAAGGACTATTTATCTGATTTTCCATCATCTGTGAGCTTGAGGAAAGACAGCACTCAGGCACACTCCACACGATCGATGTTTTCCGAAATGATGCCAAACTTGCTGTTTGCTGGGGCAACTTAGCAACTTGCAAAAAAATTAGATTGGGCGGTTGACAAATCTGACCGATGAGGAGACTTTGTACGTGTACGTATTATTTAGTGTGGCTAACATAAGGGACATATCATGAAAAAATCATTCTTATTTCTTCTGGCGCTGGCGATCATTACGCCCAAGGCTCAAGCATAACTATTCAGTGGTGAAGGCATCGGCGGAGCCATCATTGGTGGTATAGCCGGTGGCATCATTGGCCATAACAACGGGCGGAAAAGTCTTGAGGGAGCGCTAATCGGAACGGGTGCCGGACTTCTGGCTGGCACCGTATTGGGGCAGGATCAGCGAAGCCGGGGATATTCCTCCTATTCGAGTTATCCTTACCGGTCCTACTCTCGCTCCTATTCGAGCTATCCTAATCGATCCTACTCGCGTTCCTATTCGAGCTACCGACCAGGCTATTCATACGATCGCCACCACAACAGCCACCATCATTGTCCGCAGCCACAGGTCATCCGGCAAGTTGTACAGCAACCGGTCTATATTGAGACGAGCAGGTCGTCCTATCATCCGCAATCAAATTACGCCTACTACCCACAACCAACAGTCGTACAGCAGCCAGTAGTCGTACAGCAGCCAGTAGTCGTACAGCAGCCAGTAGTCGTACAGCAGCCAGTTTATGTTCCTCAAGTGATTGTGATCCCACAAGGTGGATATAGAATCACGTACTAGTTGGTTAGACCACCATAAGGTAAAAAGCCGGGGAATACTCCCCGGCTTTTTTGTTGATTATATCGGCCGGATCCTATTTCTCTTTTTTGACAGGAGGTGCGACAACTTGCACTTGGGTCCGACGGCAGACTTGGCCGTTTTTGATGTCCTGATTTCCCTCGACAATCTTCGCAATGGAATACTTGGGCTTCACTTCCGTGATAACAACAGTGGTTGTTTTTGCTCCGCCAATCTTAATCGGAAGGCCCGTATCAGGATCCACAACCGTCTTGGCCGGTCCTTCAATCTTATAGTAGGTTCCAAGACGCACTCTTTTTCCTCCTTGATTCAGAACAATCTGCCCTCCGGTATCCATCACCTTAATCGGGTAGATGATATCCAGGATCTCGTTGACAATCTCATCAGCCGCGAGCCCTGAAATAGCCTGTATCAGCTGATCAATGTTAAATTGGGGCACCAACTTAACCAATTCATTATTGTCAAAAAGAAGGTTTGCTTCATTCGACCACATCACCTGCTGGGTTGCTGCCTCGATCACCCTGAACTCAACAATGGCATTAGCCGTACTTAAAACCTCATCGGGCAATCCAAACCCCGGCTTTTCTACTCGTTGCTTTAAATTGAACTGATTGATCGTCCCCACAAGCAAATAGTCGGTCCCCAAACGCCGGCCCAACCTCGCCAATTCCTTCACTGGTGCCTTGCCCCCTTTAAGCCGATCAAACTGCTTGTTTATCTCCAGATCAAATTGCTGATCCAAAACACGGAATTTTCTGGCATGTGTCAACTGCGTCACCAGTTTCTGGTTCAACCGGCGTGACACATCCGCAGCGGGCAATTGGCCTCGCCCAAAGGCAAATTGCGGCACAGCCGTCCTGAAAAGTGTGACCGCTATACGGCGGAGATGTGATTTATCATAGCCCGGGGACACATAAATAGGAATTGTGACTGTTAACTTCGCTTCCCAGAGGCCATCAGCGTCCTTGCGAATGTCATTTACCTTGTATGATTTCACCAGTCCCATGCTTTTCAGCACCACCTTCTCTTTGTACAGATCATCACCCAAGGTTTCCGTAGTCGGTTTTTTGCCTTTTTTAGCGGTATATATCTCCTGAAAAGAAGACTGAATGGTCTTAGATGAATCAACCTCAAGGCCTCCGATCTGATTAACTGCCTCAATCAAGCCATTCACCACCGCCTGTTCAGCTGTTTTAGCTCGACCGGTAACTTCTCTGGTTATCTCTTTAACTTGAGCCTCTGCGGGGATCGCAATTCCCAGCAAAAGAAAAAACAAGCACGGCAAATAACCTAGAGGATGTTGATTTATTACATTTGTTTTTTTCATCTTCTTTTAGGGGGAGCTTAGGTTGATCTAAAAATAAACTGGGATTTCTACCAGGAACGAACTCCGCCTTTGCCTTGCTTGGCGATGAAATACTGGCCCGACCATATCTGCAAACCACTATTTCCATCATTCACCTTCAAGGTGATGATAAAAGTTTTTTCAACATTTCTGCCCTTGCGCGACACGTCTTCTGTCACACTGCCAAATAGAGTCATATCAGGTGCTTTGAGAGAATTCTTTTTTGCCACAGTAGACTGATCCACCTCACTTGAGGCCCTCAATTTTCTGAGCTTTAACACCAGAGGGTCGTTTTCCACTTCATTGAAATTAAAGGTCGCCGTGGCATAGCATTTGCCGCTCTCCTGCAACGCCTGAATTACGTTGTCTGTCAAAATATTGGAGTAAACAACCTGAGTTGTCTGGTTAACAATCTTGGAGACCCCAATCACCCTTTCCCCGCCCGCCAAGGCTTTCGTTGCGCGAGGACTGTTCAAAAAACGGCCAATAAGATTATTGGCCGCTTCCAGCTGATCTCTAGCAGCAATGTTCCAGCCAGAAACATATCCGCCGGAACTTCCAGAACGAACGGTTTTCACCCCGCTCGATTCGCAGCTAAGACCGAGGCCGCCAAGGAGCACCACTACAGGAACCAGTTTGATTATATTTTTCATCTTTTTGTAGAGTTGTCTTGTTTATAATTAAAAGGACATCTTTTGGGGCAATTCCCCTCACCTATATGGATTAATACGTTTCCGGGCTGATAATCTTACAAAATTATTTTCTTCTCTCAATGGTTAATCTGAAATCCACTGCCCGGTCATTTTTTGCCACTAATCGCATGGGGAAATGCCCCTTGCTCATGGTTGTGCCTCTCCAGCCCTGATCGGCTGAGCTCAACACTCCGCCGACTTCATCCTTCCAGAACACCTGATATTGGAAGGGGGTCCCGCTAGGCAGCCGATTGTACCAGCTCACGTCTACAACTAGCAGGCCACCGGTATTTCTGTGCACCTGAACATCCTGAAGATACAGCTGGCGGGGTGGAAAGGTGACCTTTGCCAGATGAGGATTTACCGGCCTCTTTGGACCTAGACCCTGACAGCCCGACTGAAACAACGCCACAAACACCAGCGCAAACACACACAACCCTAACTTGGTAAACCTGCTCATTAACATACGTTATTATTTCAACTTAAACTGGTTTATAAACGGAACTGTATCCGGGGCGGACTGCTTAACGTAGACCACATTCACTTTACCGTCAATTAGAGGAATCTCAATACTGGCAGGATTATCCGATCGACCCAGCTTTAACTTCCGGTCTGCCGGGGTCGCAATACGGCATACCTGAAAATTGGAAGGCAAAGTGCGCCAGGTTCTTGAATCAGTGCCCTTGGTAACCTCATTATAAATCGCGCCACCAATAACGCCCCACAATCCACCCTCTCTCGCCGCTATGACTTGAGCGGTGGTTTTCGCTAAAACCGAAAGGAAAATACGACTTTTTATTCCCGACCAGCGAATATCAAACTCCTTGGCAACCACCGCATCCATGTCAGCAATTACCTCTGTCGGCACTTGAGTATCCCCGACAACCGCATATTGGTGAACCTTTATCTGTCCCGTATCCATCAACTTTGGCCAGGAAAACGAGATTGGTATCGGGACTATGGTTTTATGTTTGTTTCCATTTTCATCCGTATATTCGACCGGTACAGGGATCACAACTTCAAACAATTCCTCTATGCGGAAGGGGGCCATGTTTGATTCGAAGATCACATAGGTCACATTCTCAATTGGCTGTCCGCTCTCCAGTAATTGGAGATCCTTATCCACGAATGAATTGTTGCCAAAGCCCTTCACCCTGCTCATCAGGAGCTTGGCATTTTCGGTGTTCCCATTGGTCGCATCAAAAATGGCTTTCAGGTAGGTTGCAAATGGATTCACGTAGGGAGCGTAGGCTGCGTTGACAGAATGGTCTTGGTGCATATCCGCCAATGCAGCGTTGAGCTTGCCCGTATCTGCTCCAAAACCCACAAGCTTATGCTTTTTTTCATTTTGTTCCTGCTGAATCTTGTCCTGATCCTTGCCGATTTGCTTATCGTATTCCTCAGAAACCAGATATTGTTGCGTCTGATAAAGGCGGTTCAGCTCAACCTGAGCCTGTTCCTTGTCGCCCAAAGCCAGGAAATTGAGTGTCTTGTAGGTGTGGGCCATAATCCGGTCATAGCCAAATCCCCGATAGGGGATGGCATTCAGGTTGGTTAAAAGGGCCAGCAGCTCGCGACTACCTGCTGCCAATTTCTCTCCGGTACGGCTCTGCCCCTCTAGGTCGCCCTTGCGCTCATCCATCAGGTCCAAGGCCGTCTGAAAATGCCAATTACTTTCCTCATAAGCTCCTACCGCGCGAAGAACCGAAGCGTGCTCAAGAAAGAAAACAATATTGTTTTCAACTTTATCACGCTGTTCATCCAAAAGTTCTCCAGATATATTGGCAGCCTCCACGTAGTCTCCATTACCCCAGGCATCGGCCAAGGGTTGGGTACATTCAACATAGGAAAGGGTACTGTTGCAACCGGCCCCAAGGATCGCGATGCACAGTAAACCGGACGACAAAACTAATTTGGTGATGGATTTCATGATATGCTTAAGCAACCAAGGATAAAGGAGCCGACACAGAGCCACTCTCGTTTGCATGGGTTACTGCCTAAAATTGTGAATTGGCAGCAAAACCTGTCAATACAATACTGGGCTTGAATTCAATTGTTTTGTGGAATTCGTGGAGTGTTCCCTAATTTGACCATCCCTTCCTGAGTAATTTTATCCTCCATATCAACCGCCTCGCCGTTGTAATTTGAATTGACTTTCAAGGTTGAAACATTCAATGGTGAGCCTATGACGAGGGTCCTCCGCTTCACGCCACCTGCGCTACTTGTACCGCTTATGATTTTCCTGGGTTGTGGCATGTTCGGCGGATCAGAGCAGACCAGTCGAGAGTCCAGGCACAGCCATCAAACAGTGGATGTGGTGTCCAATGGATCGGCGGTATACCGAATGATCAAAGTGTCACCCACCTCTTCATCTGAGACCGGGAAAAAGAAATCCGAACAACCTCCAACTCCACCCAAAAAACCTGAACCGACTCCAACTCCATCAGGCCCTGTTTTGCCAACAAAGAACCCTGCAGACTTGAAACACAGGCAACCCGCCGCAGGAGATGCAATTGCCCAATACAATTTAGCGTTGCGACTGGAGGCGGCTGGAAGACTCCCGGAGGCTGCAGCGCTGTATCAAAAGGCGGCTGATCAAAAACTGCGCGAAGCCGAATATAATGTTGGCTACATGTTTGCCCATGGCGAAGGCCTCCCGAAGAGCGATGTTAACGCCGCCCTTTGGTTCCAAAAAGCAGCCGATCAAGGTTTGGCTGTCGCGCAACACATGGTGGGATTTCTTTACGAAGAAGGCCGCGGGGTTCCACAGAGCTTTGAAAAAGCAATCGGCTGGCACCTCAAGGCCGCTGAACAGGGCTTTGTTGATGCACAATCATACCTCGGTTACCTTTATGCAGTAGGCGGGACTGTGGAGGCCAACCCCACTGAAGCTGCCAAGTGGTTTCTCCGCGCTGCGGAAAACGACGCATTAAATGCGCAATTCCAAATCGGCATTTATCTCGCGCGCGGCGAAGGCATTGAACAGGATGTAGTGGAAGGCTACAAGTGGCTGAACATTGCGAGCTTGGGCAATTATCCGGGAGCCAAAGCTGCCCGGGCGGAATTAATAAAGCAAATGCGCCCCGCCTCTGTGACAGAAGCCCAAAAGCGCACTGGCGAGTTCATTGCCAAACAACAGCAGAAATAGCTCTGCCCATCCATGCCCACATCCCGAAAGGCAATTATCATCGGGGGCGTCTTCTTTGCTACACTGGTTATCGGTGGCTGCGATTCGGGCCAGAACAACTCCAATCCTGATCCGGATCGTGTAGATAAAGATCCCGCGCCCGAACAGCCCGGCCCAACCAATGCCCTTACCCAACCCAACCCGGCAAACCATCCGCCGGAGAAATCCGATGATCCCTTGCTGAAGGCGATCCGTGACCAAGGCAACCTTAAATCCGCCTTGGAATCCCTCCGTGCTGATGCGACATTCGATTCCAAAGGCAATTTGATTCGTCTTGGACTGGACAACCTCTCCGTCACGGACGAGGCCGCACCCATTATCGCCAAGCAAACCCGGCTGCAGGCGCTCTACCTTTTTGATACGAAAATTTCTGATGCCGGACTGAAACAACTTGAAGGCTTAGATAAGTTGATGATCCTCATGCTTACCGGTTCTCCAGTGACCCGTTCCGAGATTGATCAACTCCAAATAGCTCTGCCCGAATGCCTCATTGTCCCCTGACATCATGAATATCAACCGCCGCCAAGCCATCACAGTGGGAGCTGCTGGGCTGACCGGGTGCATCACGACAGATGGCCTTCCTGCAAACTACATTGACGCCCATAGTCACATCTGGACCAACAAGGTAAAACGTTTCCCCCTCGCACCTGGCAAAACCGTGGCCGATCTCAATCCACCTAGTTTCACCCCCGAGACCCTCATCGCGCTGGGGAAAACTGAGAGCGTCACCCGCCACGTCCTCATTTCCCACGGTCCCTACCACGGTTTCAACAACGACTATTACATTTATGCGGCCAAAAAATACCCGGGTGTTTTTGCCATAGTCGGCGCTATGAATCCCGCGTTGGATCGTATCCCCGCCCGCATGCACACCAACCGTCAGCTGGGCATCGTCGGCTACCGCATCAAGCCCAACAACGATGCCAGCTGGCTACAGGCCAAGCCCATGCAGGCGATGTGGAAAACCGGTGCCACCGAAAACATCGCCATGTGCCCCTTGATTGACCCGAAGTACGTTACCCACTTGGGCCCCATGTGCAAGCAGTTCCCGGACACCACCGTCGTCATCGACCATTGTGCCAGGATTGATAGTCATCACAAAGAGGAACTGAACCACCTTTGCGCCCTATCGAAACATCCAAATGTTTATGTCAAGGTATCGGCCTTTTATGCCTTTGGAGCAAAGCAACCGCCTTACCTCGAGCAGATTCCAAAAATAAAGCGGCTCTTTGAATCCTTTGGGCCACCACGCCTCATGTGGGCCAGCGATTGCCCTTACCAGCTAGAAAATGGGAATACCTATTCCGCCTCCATCGCGCTGGTGCGTGATCGTTTGAATTTTCTGAATGCCAATGACAAAGATTGGCTCCTACGCCGTACGGCGGAGAAAATTTTTTTTAGTTGAGATGGATGATGCTCCAAACAACAGTGCCCCGCCTTTTGAATCATCAAGCCCATGGCGGTCCATGCTCGGCCTCTTTCTGCTCGCCTTTGGCGCCGCGATGCCAACGCTGATTATCACTCACTTCATCTTCAAAGGCGGCTTGCGTAACGATGTCTCCTTTCCCGTGCCCATTTGGGTCATGCCCCTAACACTACCCACAGGCTGGTTGGCATTGTATCCGTTGAAAAACCGGCCGGCCGCCATCCGTACTTGGGCCGTAACGCTGATGATTCTGATCGCCCTGCAAATCGTGGGCTTCGTAGCCTTTAGGATAATCCGCGGTTAACCGCGATGATGGCAGCTCAGCCGCTCTAGTTTTTCACCCCACAACTTCCGCGCCATTTCGCGCGCGGGCACAAAGGGGCATTTGGACTTGGGATTCGCGTGCTCGGCATCCTTGTACCGCAAGGCGTACTGCGCACCACTGAGCACCACACCATCCCCCCATTGGCCCTCGAGTTTTTGCGTGGCCTCATCCAGCGCACCCCAGCGCTCGGCGTCGGTGGCGCCCCAAAGCGTGGGCTGCGTGTCCAACGGCTTCAGATTCCAGAAACAAATCCGGATCTGCCGTACCGGCTGTGCGTGGCCGGCCATGACCTCATCGAAGAGGCCCTCCAGTACTGTATTGATGGTAGAGTTGCGAAATTGCGGATGATTAAAGCGATGGCGCGTGCCGGTCTCGGTGAAATCCGTGAAGCGAATCGTGAGGCTCATCTCACGGGCCTGCAATCCTTCCCGTCGCAACTGCCCCACCATGCGGGTACTTTCGCTGAAGGCAAAAACCAGCGCCGCCTCGTAATCCGGCTCATCATAAGGCAGCGTGGTACTGCTGGAAATTGTCGTACGATCTTTTACTTCCAGAAGCAGCGGCTCATTCCACTGGCCGTTGGCAAAAAGCCAAAGTTGCTGCCCCCAGATGCCAAATTTTTGCTTCAGGATGGTGGACGAAAGCTCCGCCACATCACCAAAGGTGCGAGCGCCCAAAACCGCCAGCGAACGCTCCCGTCGCTTACCCACACCGGCCAGTTCACTCACATGGCGCTCAGCTAGAAATTCCTTTTCACAATCTGGCGGCACCTCCACAAAACCCGGCTTGGCCGCGCTGGTCGCCAATTTTGCCATCCACGTGCTGCGCCCCAGGCCGGCAGACACCGGCAAGCCCGTTTCCTCCTGAATACGCGCGCGAAGGCCATTTACATAACCCGTCGCAGTCGTATCACGCCACACGTGAGAGCCCATGGTGGTGAGATCGAGGAACCCTTCGTCGATGGACATCGGCACCAGCGTGGGCGTGTACTCTTCCATGATCTGAAACATCTCCCTGGAAAGTCGCCGATACTCATCATACTGCGGCCGCGCCAATACACCGTGCGGGCACATGCGCTTGGCCTTGAAACACGCCATACCGGTATGAATGCCAAACCGCTTCGCCTCGCGATTGGCGGCGATCACGATGCCATCTCCGCGCCGGCCACCGCCCACCCATACGGGCTTACCCGACAAAGACGCATCCAGCGCCACCTCGCAGCTTGCGAAAAAGGTGTCGCCATCCACATGCAAAATACGATTGGGTTGACGCGAATACATCGGGAGCACGCTCAGCTAACGCTCAAAAGAGCACGCTGTCAATGTGACCCCGTCGGTGGGACAAAGGGTGTCCGCCTAATAGAAATTCAAGAAGTCAGAACAGACGGCTTGAGGATTAATTCTGTTTTCCCTCAATTGCCACCAACAAGATTGCCGCAGCAATTCCCAGACGCCGGTCCAAGTGACCCTGCTGATCCATGGAATAATCCAACGTCACCTTGTTGACAAAGGGATTAAAGTTTCGCTTGAATCGACAAACAGGGGCCCCACCAAGATCTCCATTATATTCCTGCGGAACAAAATGACCCATGGGGAGAAATCTTCTTATCAGGGCCATCGCTGTGCTATCCTCCTGAATCAATCCGATCTCCTGCTCAGCGGTATTTAAAAAAACCCACTCATCTCGAATCACGGACTTCAATCCTTTCCGACGCAGACTACCAATGTGAACGCCTCCCTGCTGAGGATCATGCACATGATAGGTTGCCCCAAAATCGAGCACGCTCTGCGCCTTGATCGTCAATAATTCCGTCCGCATATCTTCGCCTGTATAAACGCGAATATCCTCCTTCAGCTTGAAAGCCTTCTGTTTTGAATAAAATGCCACATTACCGTCGGCATCATAAATATGGAAAGCCGCGCCAAATATCTTCAATATTTTTTGGCGAACAAGGTATGTATTATGCCGGAATTGATCCAGAAGAACAGGAGGAGCAGACTGATCCATGCGCGCTACCCTATAAGATTCGCCACACACGGTAAAAGTAAAATATACCACCCGATACTGCTAAAAAACCCTGCTGATCTATATTGAAATCAATAATTGGATTTGCTCTCTCGCTGAAATCGTTACTTTCTTCGAACCGACTCATATTGGTTATGCTTGGATTTGGAGACCTCGAATCTGGGGCGAATGGTAAATTAAGGTGTTTTAGGGGGTGGCTTTCCAACACTCGTGGACTTAAACCATTCCACTGATGATTTTTTACAGAGGTAATAAAGGATGCATATGCATAAAACAATGTTTGTAACAAACATTGTTCCCAAAATTGGATTCTTGATGCTGCTCTCCTCAAAACTGAACGGCATGGCAACCAATCCCACCGCATTCCAAACTATGATGACAATTCTTGCCCAATTTCGTCCCTTGTCGATTTTATAGGTTAGGAACACAACAGGAACGATTACAACGACGATACAGAACTGGCCTATGTATGGGATGACTAAAAGCATATCTGGCGGCAGATCGGGAGACTGTTCGGCAACTGCTTTTCTCGTTTCATCCAGATAGGCAAATCCCAACAAAAAACCCAACACAGACAATGCAATTGAAGCCCACAATAGTTGGACCGCAAAATCCACACTACGAGGCCTAGGCTGCTTGCCCTCTTGATCAGCTATGTCAGGAGGTGCATGTTCCCCTGACAATTCATCTAGTGGGCCTTCTTCGGTAATTCCAATTGGCTGCGAAGGATTAATCTCTTTGTCTTCAATTATTGGTGGGGCTGACTTTTCATCTTCATTATTGATAGCATCATTTTTCTCTCTGCTGCCACCATTCTCGCCTGCATCTTTCTCTACAGTGGTATTCTTCCGCTCAAACGGTCGTCCGCAGTGAGGACAAGCGGGAGCAATATCACTCACTTTACCTTTGCAGTCAGGACAATCGATCAATCCCATGCCCCAACCCTAACAACCTTCCTCCGCTGATGACCAGTAGAACCCTCCCTTGGGAGTCGGGAGTTGCCTCTATCTTGCCTTTGGGTTTTTCAGTGGCGCACGGTGCGCCTGAATGGCCCCGCACAATGCCGGTGCGGATGAGCTCCACATCACCTTGCCTGCTGATCAACCTGTTTTCCCAGAGGTCCTGCGGGCAGCTGGTTATTACACCGTGCTCTCAGGCAAAGGAATGATTTGGCACTTTGGAAACACGTAAGGCATTCATCAGTGTTACGTTGCGCAACAAGCTAGTCAAACAATTGGGG
>CAZTTU010000065.1:0-13760 GCA_964616045.1 uncultured Verrucomicrobiota bacterium
GAATGCGGGGGTGAATGCGGGGGTGAATGCGGGGGTGAATGCGGGGGTGAATGCGAGTTGGAAAATTCCGGGATTTACGCAGGGGGACACGCATCCGGTGGTGAACGTGACCTGGGAGGATGCCAATGCGTTTTGTGCATGGCTGACGAAGAAGGAGATGGCAGAAGGGAAAATCAAGGCGGGGCAGAAGTACCGATTGCCTACGGATGCGGAGTGGAGCGTGGCGGTGGGGTTGGGCAAGGAGAAGGGGAACACACCGAAGGAGAAGAACCGAGGCATCAAAGACGTGTACCCGTGGGGCAAAGAGTGGCCACCGCCTGTGGGGGCGGGCAACTATGTAGCCCTGGACAAATTTGACTACACTTCACCGGTGGGGAGCTTTGCGGCCAACAAACTGGACCTGCATGATATGGGCGGTAACGTGTGGGAATGGTGCGAGGACTGGTATGACCCAGCGGTAAAAGCGGACCGTGTGTTGCGCGGTGCGTCTTGGGGCTTCGACATTCCCGATGCGCTGTTGTCGTCCGGCCGCCTCGGCACGCCCGTTAGTCGCATCAACTACTTCGGCTTTCGGTGTGTGTTGGCGAATGAGTGAGGCGGGTGGATAAATCACCGCTTTCGGTTGTACTCATCCCTTGAATATTTTGCTTCAGCCAATTCATTGGCGCGCGTATCTGGCAGGGTCTCAAGCTGCGGACAGCCTTGGCTCAAGCAATCCTGCCAATTAGTGTGCGCCCAATCTCCTGTCTGCTGAATCGAGCCTTGAATTAGTAGGCCGCAGCGGTTGCGACGTTGGGCGGCTCCGGCAATTTTTTTGCCGTTCCACAATAGGTCATGCAATTCATGGCCTTCAAAACATTCGCCCGGTTTGGGACGACGGCAACTTTTCGCCAGCTCGGTTTTCACGCCATTTTTTTCAAACGCAGCTTGCAGTAGTTTGTGGGTGCGAAGGTAGCTTTCCGTTGCGGCTAGTCCGCTCCATTCGTGGTCAGGTGGGAAAATGAGGCTGTAGGTCCAGTCGCCATCGTGAGGCACAAGGCCTCCTCCGGTGCAGCGGCGGATGAGCGGGCGCAACTTCGTAGCGGCTTCTATTTGGGTAATTTTTTGCGAATAGCCAAAGGTGGCGCATGGCTCGGTCCAGTCGTAAAAACGCAAGATGGGCTGGCCAAGAGTTGCGGCATTTTCCAATAACGCCTCATCCAGCGCCATGTTGTAGGTCGGAGTGTTCGCACCACTATCGAGCCGCAACCAATCTTTCATGCGCATGAAGGGCAAAGTTTACGGATTTCGCAGTCAGGACAGTCGGGTTTTCGCGCATCACAACGCCGCCGTCCGTGCCAGATGATCCAGTGGCTGAACATCGTCCAGTGTTCCTGTGGAACCAGTTTCACTAAGTCCTTCTCAATCTTTTCAGGCGTCTTGGCTGAAGTGATCCTGAGTCGTTCACAAAGGCGGGCAACGTGGGTATCCACCACCACGCCTTCATTAATGCCAAAGGCATTGCCAAGGATCACATTGGCCGTTTTGCGACCGACACCTGCCAGAGCCACAAGTTCCGCCATGGTGTTGGGCACCTTGCCTTTGTGATGTTCCACCAGTGCACAACAGGCGTTCTGGATGCTTTTGGCCTTGTTGCGAAAGAGGCCGATGCGCCGGATATCATTCTGCAATTCCTCCAGAGGTACGTTAGTAAAGTCGGCGGCCTTTTTGTATTTCTTAAACAAATCCTTGGTGACGATATTGACCTGTTTGTCAGTGCATTGTGCAGAAAGAATGGTGGCCACCATCAGTTGCAACGGATTTCGGTAGTTGAGTTCGCAATGGGCATCAGGATAGGTTTGTTTTAGCCCGGCGATGATTTTGCCGAGGCGTTCGCGCTTGGTCGCCTGCGATTCACACGGCATGACTAAACGAGTTGCGGTTCTTCAATGGTGGGGGGAGTGGGTGCAGTGGGGTGCCGTCCTGTGCCTCGGGGTATTCAAACACCTTGCCCTCGAAATTGCGGATGACGACGCGGTCAGCGTTGTGGCTCAAGATATAGTTGGGGGAGATGGGGATCTTGCCGCCGCCGCCTGGAGCGTCGATGACATATTGCGGTACGGCATAGCCGGTGGTGTGGCCGCGGAGCTGCTCCATGATTTCCAGTCCGCGCCGTACGCTGGTGCGCAGGTGGGCACTGCCGCGGATGAGGTCGCATTGGTAAATGTATAGCGGGCGTACGCGGCACATGAGGAGCTTCTGAATGAGTGCCTTCATCACGATAACATCATCATTTACTCCCTTGAGGAGCACCGATTGATTGCCCAACGGGATGCCAGAATCTGCCAGACGCCCGAGGGCGTCGCGGACTTCGATGGTCAATTCGCGCGGATGGTTGGCGTGTACACTGACGAAAAGCGGATTGAATTCGCGTAGCATCGCGCAGAGTTCGGGCGTGATGCGTTGGGGCAGGAAGATGGGGATGCGTGAACCGATACGGATGAACTCCACATGCGGAATAGCCCGCAGTTCAGTGAGCAGGTGACGGAGTTTGTCGTCACTTAACAGGAGTGGGTCGCCGCCGGACAAAAGCACATCACGAACGGCGGGTGTTCTCCGGATGTAATCGAGTTGCTGCTCAAAGTTCGGCCGGAAATCATATCCGGTTGCGTTACTGACCAGGCGTGAGCGGGTGCAGTAACGGCAGTAGGACGCGCAGCGGTCTGTAACTAGAAAGAGAACACGGTCAGGGTAGCGATGCACAAGTCCCGGCACCGGAGAATGTTGGTCCTCACCGCAAGGATCGGCCATTTCCCAAGAGGCGGTGTGAGTCTCCTCAATCTGCGGCATAATCTGTCGGCGGATGGGGCATTTGGTGTTTTCAAGTTCAATGAGATTGAAATAGTGCGGAGTAATGGCCATGGCTAGCTTGGAATCAGCCAGTTGAGCTCCCTTGATCTCGGCCTCGGATAGATTGGTGATGTATTTTTGGAGTTGATCAAGCGAGACGACACGGTTTCTGAGTTGCCAGTGCCAGTTATTCCAGTCGTCATTGGAACTGTTATTCCACGATCCTTTTCCAGAAGCGTTGAACGCTTTCAGCTTGTGCATAACGTTATCATGAGACGTAACTGTTGGCATTGAATCCAAGATAAAACAGGGGTGCAGGGACTGTCAATCAGCGCTTCGAGGCGTGTGTAGGGTTCGTTTTTTTTCGCTATCGCTGGTTTTTTGCCCAATTTGAAGATCGGAAAAAATAATATCCAGTTTATTTAATTGCTGCAACGTAAGTTCGAGTAAAGCCTTTTGGGCAGTGGGCCTACGGCTCAGATTGAGTTTTGTCTTGTTTCCGAGATAAAACTCAAGTGTTGCGCGGTAATCTCGAACGAGTCGTGATATTTTAGGCGGGCTATTGAATTGGATCATGAGCAGCTTTTGCGTGATAGACTTGAGCTTCGCTTGATGCTCCTCATGGGTGCCGGTCTTGATGAATTCCTGAATGGAAATCAACCCGCGTTGTGGGGTTGTGCCGGTCTCAGGCGGGCGTATCACGCTGATCTGCAGGGTATCGATCAAACGCGTCATGGCAATGTCAGGAATCCAGCGGTTAAATGCATCGCGACTGCGGAACTGCGTTTGGGTTAGCATCCACCATTGTTCCGCCTTTAGCATGCTTTTATGGTTGAATGCGGTGAGGAAGGCGTGCTGGTTATTTTTGTGTTTGGGTAGTTCCCGCAGGAAATATTTCACTCGTTTCGCACCGTCAGGTCTGGCGAATAATTTGCTAACGAGCAAATGCGAATAGGCGCGCAGAAGTCGGTGTCCGGTGTCGGTTTGCATAGCAACGGGAGGTAGGCTGAGATCCAAAAAAGACACGGGCTCCGAGGCTTGAATGATGCGCCGACTCTCTTGCATGGGATCGTTTGGTAATTGAAAGTTAAGAACTCCTCCAGCGGAATTTTGGAATTGCATAAACAGAACCGGCCCAGTGGATTGCAGCATGATTTCAGAAAAACCCTCTATCAACCATGCCGGCATGGCTGGGGCATTGGTGCTGTTGCGGGCGGCATATTCCTCAAGTTGCGTGGACACGATTGCACGCGCCAATTCAGGCCCGGTCATCACTTCCGGTAAATCCAAGCGATATTGCCAGCGGTTGATGAAGCGGCTTCGCTCATAAACAACGGGGTCACCCAGTTTGCCAGGAACAATGTTGAGATGAATGCGCCCACTCCATCGTTCGCGAGGTGACAAGTTTAGTCGGTGAAGGACTTGATCATTCACAGCTTCAGCGAAGTGAGCGAGTTTATATGGCGAAAGATAAATTCGTTCAGGAATAGGTTTGGATTTTTTGGCTGGAACCGATTGTGGTCGAATTACCGTGGTGGAGATGGTGTATTGTTTTGATTTGCTAAGGATGGAACGCCGCGGGAGTGCGGCTTGCAGCGAAAAATCAGAATGAATCAAACATGTTAAGATAAGCCATATCGAGAAGTTCACTTTCATAAAATTGGCGGTGTGGTTGGAGGCGGCCGCGTTCATGTTTTCTTCTTCGGTTTGGTGTCGTTTTTCTTTTTTGGATCGGATTTTTTGCTGTCTGATTTTTTTTCTTTGGCTTTCTTGACGGCATCCTTGGCTTTTTTTTCGCCAGCCTTGTAACTGTCGCTCCGGTAATCAGTCTCATAAAAACCGCCGCCCTTGAAGATAATGCCGGCGCCAGTGCCCAGCTGGCGTTTCACTTTACCTTTGCCCCATTTCTTTTGGCGGCAGGCATCCTTCGGGCATGTTTTCAGATGTGGGGCCTTAATGGACTGGAACAATTCAAATGTCTTGCCGCACTTGGCACACGAATAGTCATAGGTTGGCATGGATAAACCCTCTCCTTGTGCCTTTTTCTAGCGGAAAAACAGGGTTTAGGTCAAGGCGTTGCTGGCTTGCTTTTCACAGGTTATTCACATATTTTCCCGCCGAACCCTGTTTCGCCCCCTTGGGCGACCTATGCGCTATGACTATGATGACTCGGCAAAAAGTATTGGATCAGTATTTCATGGATGCGCGGCACAAGTTGATCGACATTGCCGCGTTTCTCGACCGTGTGGAACGTGCGGAGGGAGATTCGGATTTTCGAATGGCCGCTTTCCGCGATGCCCTCAAGCATCTTGAAGATGGTGGCAACGACCGCGCCAAGGATGTGCTGATGGCGTTCAGTGATCCCACCCCAGAACCCATCGCCGTTGCTCCGGGCAAAGGCGCCTGTGGTGCATGGCCCGGTGAGGGCGCCTAGATATAAATCATGCGTTTCATAGAGCCTCACGCACACATGGTCAGTCGGACGACTGACGACTATGCGGATATGGCGACAGCCGGTTGCGTGGCACTTTGTGAGCCGGCATTTTGGGCAGGGTTTGATCGAAGTAGTGCCGATGGTTTCCGGGATTACTTCCGTCAGTTGACTGAATACGAGCCACGTCGAGCCGCTAATTACGGCATTAAACACTTTACGTGGCTCTGTATTAATCCCAAGGAATCCGAAGACATGGCTTTGGCGGCTGATGTGATCGCGGTCATTCCTGAATTCATGGATAGTCCGAACGTCCTGGGTATTGGCGAAATTGGCCTCAATAAGAATAGCCGCAATGAACTCAAGGTTTTGGAACAACATGTGGATTTGGCTGCTAGCCATGATCAGTTGATTCTGGTGCATACACCGCACCTTGAAGATAAGCACAAGGGAACCCGGTTAATTCTGGATGTCATCAAGAATGATAGTCGGATTAATCCTGAACGCGTGATGATTGATCATGTGGAAGAGCATACCATTGGCATGGTGCTCGATGCCGGGCACTGGGGAGGCATGACGTTGTATCCTGAAAGCAAATGCTCACCCGCTCGTGCGATTGACATGATTGAACGCTTTGGTTCAGATCGTCTCTGGTGGGATGCGGCGTGTGACTGGGGCCCCAGTGTGCCACTCGCAGTGCCTAAAACCGCCTGTGAAATGCGCAGACGCGGACACGCAGAATCGCTTATCGAGAAGGTGATCTACGAGAATCCCAAGCAATTTCTCAGCCAATGTGATCGCTTCCAGGTGGATTAACTGAGGTCCTTGTGCTTTAATTCCACGCCATGGAACTGAAGCACGGGCTGCATTTGGCCTATTGCACAAACATTCATCGCGGGGAGGATTGGGCGCAGACTTTTGAATCGCTCAAGACCCACACGCTTGGTGTGCGCGATTGTGTGGCTCCGGGTAAGGCGTATGCGATTGGTCTGCGCTTAAGTGATCAAGCTGCCCGCGAGTTGAGTGAGCCGCCCGTGTTGGATAATTTTCAGCAATGGCTTGTGGATGAGAATTGCTACGTCTTTACCATAAACGGCTTTCCTTACGGAAATTTCCACGGTTTGAGAGTGAAGGAACAGGTTTATGTGCCCGACTGGACTTCGCCTGACAGGCTTGAATACACAAAACGACTCTTTGACCTTATTGCGGCTTTGGCCCCTGAGGGGATCGAAGGAAGTGTGAGTACATTGCCCGGATCATTTAAGGAATTCATTACTGAGGAAAGTCAGGAGCAGCAAATCCGCGATAATATATGGAACTGTGTTGAGCATATTGCGAATTTAAGTGATCAGACAGGCAAACTTTTACATTTGGGCTTGGAGCCGGAGCCATTGGGTTATTTTGAAACGAGTGCCGAGACAGTACAATTCTTTGAGAGATTGAAGGCCGAACACTCAACCGACTCCAAACTGATTGACCACTTGGGTGTGAATTACGACACCTGTCACTTGGCGGTTGAGTACGAGGAGCCCCAAGATGCTTTGGGCGCTTTGTCCGAGGCCGGGTTGCGTATCAGTAAGCTGCACCTGAGCTCAGCATTGATTGTGAAACCTGATGCCGATACGAAGGGGAATCTGAAGCCTTTTGAGGAGGACGTTTATCTACATCAGGTTGTGGAGAAAACTAAAAGTGGTGAACTGAATCGTTTTCGCGATCTGGATGTGGCTATGGCTGCAGAATCATATGCCGATGAGTGGAGGATTCATTTCCACGTTCCGCTACACAGCCCTGATGGAAGCTGGTTTAGCACCACGCGGGATCATATTGGGGGAGTGTTGGATATGCTCAAGAAGGATTCAGACTTGTGTTCTCATCTCGAGATGGAGACGTACACATGGGAAGTGTTGCCGGCAGAAATGAAAAACCGGGACGTGATCGGGCAACTTGTCGGCGAATATGAATGGACCTTGGAGCAACTGCGTGCGCGTGATCTTGCATGAGGCTGGCGCGCGCATTATTGGAGTTGGGGCGGGTGAGTAACCTGCCGACGGTGTGGAGCAATTGCCTGTGCGGGTGGCTGATAGGGGTCGGATATGAGGGCATTGGGGCGATGGATTGGGCAATGTTTGTATGGCTCTGCACTGGTGCTACAGCGATGTATCTAGGAGGTATGTATCTCAATGACGCATGTGATGTGGCGTTTGACCGGGAGCATCGCAAGGAGCGACCGATCCCTTCTAAGGCGATCAGTGTCGGGGCGGTCTGGAAAATTGGTATTGGCCTGTTGGCTGTGGGAGTAGGGATGCTATCGATTCAGGGAGGAGTAACGGCATTGCTGGCACTGGGTCTGTTCAACTGCATATTCCTTTACAATTTTATTCACAAAAAAATCACTTGGTCGCCTGTGCTCATTGCCTTATGTCGGGGGTTTTTGGTGCTAGTGGCGGCGACATTTGCGTTTGGAACGACCCATCCGGCTGAATCATTTTTTACTCATGAAAACAGCGGAATGGCGACATGGACGGCTCTGGTGTTGTGCCTATACATTGTAGGCTTGAGTTACCTTGCCAAGGTTGAGAATAAGCCGAGCCTGGTGAAATTTTGGCCGAGCCTGCTGCTGGCTTCACCAGTGTTGCTTGCGTTGATTGTGAATTCGGGTGAATACCGCAAAGACGCACTTCTGGTTTCAGCGATTCTGATGCTGTGGGTGTTGCGTTCATTGCGATCCACATTTTGGGCGCACAAACGCGAGGTTGGAAAGACTGTAGGCGGATTATTGACTGGTATAGTGCTGGTGGACCTACTGGCCGTCGCGCATGTGCCGACAGAATTGTCGGTGTTATTTCTCGTGTTTTTTGTATTGTCGCTTGCAGCGCAACGATGGGTGCCGGCAACGTGACAGAGGTTTTGTTTAAATGAATGTCACGTGGGCTCCTGCTCAGCTGGTGCTTCGGTTGATTCATTATCGGGGTGGAGAGTGCGGCCCTTGAAGGTGAGTTCTGCAATGCCGGACTTATCGAGTTCGCCCAACCCCAGCTCCTTCATTCTGTCATACTGTTTGCAGGCGGCCTTGGCGAGAGGAAGCTTGAGCCCTTGGCTTACGGCAAGTTTGAGAGCAATGCCGCTGTCCTTGGCGGCGTGCCCGGCGCTGAAGTAGCATTCGTGATCCTTGATGACCATGTCTTCGCCGTCGGTTTCAAGTACGCGGCTGTTGGCACCGGTTTGACTGAAGATTTCGCGGACGACATCAAGGTCTAATCCTAAGGCATCAGCCAATCCGAGGCCTTCGGCGAGGCCGGCGGTGTTGATGTTCATTACCATGTTCACCAGTGCCTTGAGTTTGGCCGCGCTGCCGGTTTCACCAATGTACTTGTTGGTGACTGAAAGGGTATCAAGAATGGGTAGGGCGCGGTCAAAGGCTTCGCGCTTGCCTCCGCACATTAAATAAAGTGTGCCATCTCGTGCTTGCGTGATGCTGCTAGCCATGCAGGCTTCCAAGGTTTGGGCGCCGCGCTTGGTGGCCCATTCCTCTACTTTCATGTGGGTGGCCGGGCTGATAGTGGCACAGTTGATGAACAGTTTGCCATTGGAACGGGCGAGGAGGGAGCCGGTGCCGTTAAAGATACCCTTCATGGCCTTATCATCTGTGACCACTGTTATGATAACGTCAGAATTCTTGGTGACGTGTGTGAGTTTTTCGTAATAAGTGGCATCGAGTTCTTCGGCAAGGGCTTTGGCTCCGTCCACGTGGACATCATGGACGGAAGTGATGGTGAAATTTTGATCATGAAGTCGGCGGGCCATGTTGGCTCCCATGCGGCCAACTCCGACGAATCCGATTTGTTCAGACATGGTGAAAAATATAGTTGTTGGGTTAAACGCCTTGGCATTGGCGCTTTTGGTTGGTTCAAAGTCTACCTTACAGAGCAGCGGAAGTTGTGGCAACGGATTTTTCGTCAGAATCTCCCCTATTCTTCGCGGCAATCCGAAGGGTTGGGCAGGCTACATTTTGCTGGGTGACATGCACTTGAATGTGTGTGGCATCCAGTTGTGAAAGTTTTTGGGTAATTTCTTGTTGGGCCAACTCTGGAGTATTGCAGTCGCGGCTGAGATGTGCACAGAAAATGTGCTGTAAATCGGCATGGACAATTTGCTCTAGGAAATCGGCCGCGCTTTCATTGGATAGATGCCCGTGCCGGCTGAAGATGCGTTGCTTGAGATTCCACGGTCGATGTGGGTCGTTGTTCAACATATCGACATCGTGATTTGTTTCCAGCAAAAGAACCTTGGCTTGCCTAACGCGATCGGCAATCAGTTTGGTGCCATGGCCGAGGTCGGTCAGAAAACCGATCTGAACCGCCGGCGTGTGAAGCATATATCCCACGGGATCAATGGCATCGTGAGGCACGGAAAATGTGTCCACGCTAAGATCCCCGATTTCAAAGCTGTTGCCGGTTTCAAAAAGTTGAAAATCAAAGGTGCACTCGTGGTGGAGTCGAATCTCTTCTGCGGTATGGCGATTGCAGTAGACGGGAATGCCAATCTTAGCGGCAAGCACTTTGAGTCCCGCGATGTGGTCAGAGTGTTCGTGTGTGATCAGGATGCCATCTAGTCGCTCCGGCGTGCGATCTAGCTCGAGCAGGGCAGATCGGATACGTTTGGCACTGAAGCCACAGTCTATGAGTACACGTGCTCTAGGCGTTTCTAGATACGATGCGTTTCCATTGGATCCGCTGCCCAGAACCGTAAATTGTACCTCCTCCACACCCTCAGAATAGAGAGCGACAATGCTCGGTACAATTGTTTTTCATTAACAGATGATGAAGGAAGTTAATCTAGGATCGACTGGGTGGGAAATGCTTCCGTTGATGGCATAAAGCAAGTTGCGTGCCATTGCGCTTGATTTCAGCCGGTTAATGATGTAACAACGGCTGCCGCCCGACCCATGGCTTACGAACACAGAATGCAGCTCGGACAGAAACTGGCGCAAGTCCAGGTAATGTCTCCGCAGATGCAGCAGTCGCTCGCCTTACTTCAAGCCCCCATGCTGGATTTGCAGGCGATGGTCAACAAGGAGCTTCAGGAAAACCCTGTGCTTGAGGAACTTTTGCCCGATGAAAAACCGGTGACTGACGACGAAAATGAAAGCGGAGGCGAACTCATCGGCAAGCCGGATGAAAATGAAGCCGCCGAGCCGCCGGCCGACACTAAGGTGGACCCCACCGACGAATCCAACGATGAACCGTATGATGATTTTCAGGTTGAGATGGAGCGCCTTGCTGAGTTAAGTGAAGAATGGCGCGACCATTTCAATGCATCACATATCGCGCCCATCTCTCGGCCCAGCGAGGATGACGAAGAGCGGCGGCAGTACATGTTTGAATCCCTCGCCTCGGGCACTTCGTTGCAGGAACATTTGTTCGGGCAGGCTCATTTGAGCGATCTGGATGGAGAGGAAATGAGGGTGGCCGAAGTGATCATCGGAAGCATAGATGAGAATGGTTTTCTGCAGGCAACTCGCGAGGAACTAATTGAGGCTTCTGGTAAGGACGCGGATATTGTCGATGAAGTACTGTCGGTTATTCGTTCCTTCGAACCAGCCGGTGTGGGTGCGATGGATTTGCGGGAGTGCCTATTGCTGCAGCTAGAGCGCATCGGTAAAATTGATTCGCTGGAACACCGTGTGGTCGACCAACACATGGATGCTCTCGGGCGCCGACGCCTTGTTGAAATTGCACGCGCGATCGAAGTGGGAATCGATGAGATGCAGGAAATTGCTGAAAATATTTCACATCTTGATCCGCGCCCAGGAAGTGCGTATCAGGAGACTTCTGAAATATACGTCGCACCAGAGGTGTTTGTGGTCAGGAAGGATGACCAATGGGAGGTCTCCTCTAATCGTGAGGAAATGCCGCAGTTGCGCATTAGTAATTCGTATAAGGACCTCCTGATGGAGGCGAAAGATTCCAAGGACGTGCGCGAATACATTCGTGGCAAGATTCGTGATGGCAATTTTCTCATCAAAAGCATTCATCAGCGGCAAGATACGATTCTCAAGATCGGCAAGGAAATAGTCGTGCGGCAGTCGGATTTTATGGATGAAGGCGTACGCCACCTCAAGCCTATGACTATGTCGGAGATCGCTGAAAAAGTGGGGGTACACGAGACCACTGTGAGTCGTGCGGTGTCTGGCAAATACATGCAAACCCCACAGGGTTTATTCGAGATGCGCTACTTTTTTACGGGCTCCATTCAAACCGATGATGGCAAAGGCGTGAGTAACACGAGTGTAAAGCAAATGATCGCGAGTCTCGTGGAAAATGAAGAGAAATCTAAGCCGCTATCCGACGAGGCAATCGTGAAGTTGCTCGGCAAAAAGAAAGTAAAGATTGCTCGCCGTACGGTGGCTAAGTATCGCGGTGAGCTTGGGATTCTTGCATCAAGTATGCGCCGTGTTTACTAACTGGTGCTGTCATTGGCGATGGCGCTCTTCGTTTTATCCTGTAGCAGTTCCAGCTCTTCCCTTAGGTCATACTTGGTGGCACGATCCATCCGGTCGATAAATAAAATGCCATGCAAATGATCTGCTTCATGCTGTATTGCGCGCGAGAGGAGACCGCTACATACAAATTCAATCGGCTTGCCATGGCGGTCGAGTGCCTTGACTCTCACCTTATCCGGCCGTGAAATATCACCAAAAATCTCCGGAAAACTGAGGCATCCTTCTGGCCCTTGTACGGGGTCATTGAGCGGTGTGATCGACGGGTTAATCAGCACAATGGGCATGATCGAATGCGGATCGGCTTCTTTGCCCTCCAGCTCCAAAGTGGAAGGACGGTCCTCGACCGCCCGGATGTCAATGACTGTTAACTGGACTGGTTTGCCCACCTGATGCGCAGCTAAACCAATGCCACGAAAATTCTCCATCGTCTCGAACATATCCTCAACAAGCTGATCGATCTCAGAGGTGACCGCCTCCACGCTCGCGCCCTTCTCGCGTAACACGGGGTTCCCGTAATATGCGAGCGGCAGAATCATCACTGGGTCTCTATGCCAAGCAATTTCATAATGCGCTCAAGATCGTCATCAGAATAATATCTGATGTTCAGTGCGCCCTTGCCGTCGCGATAGGTGAGAGAAACCTTGGTGCCCAGTGCTTCCTTCAATCGGTTTTCCAGCGAGGTGACATGTACTTCGCGGGCGTTGCTTTTGCCGCCCTTTTTGTTGCTTTTCCGGGAGGAGCCTTCCTGCAGGCTGACAATCAACTTTTCCGTCTCACGTACGCTGAAGCCTTCTTTGATCACTTGTTCCGCGACAAGTGATTGGTGCTCGGAATCTTCAAGGCCCAGAATCACCTTCGCGTGGCCCACGGCAAGTCGTCCTCGGCGAATATGTTCCTGCACTCCTTCGGATAGCTTGAGTAGTCGAAGTGAATTGGCCACGACGACGCGGCTTTTCCCAACCCGTTGTGCAGTGTTCTCTTGGGTCAATTGGAAGGCATCAATCAACAGGCTGTAACCGAGTGCTTCTTCAATGGGGTTGAGATTCTCGCGCTGTAGATTTTCCACCAACGCCATCTCAAGTGCTTTTGCATCGCTGGCTTCGCGCACGATGACTATTACAGTGTCGAGGCCCGCAATCCGTGCCGCACGCCAGCGGCGTTCTCCTGCAATCAGTTCGTATTTGCCATCACTTACCGAACGGACCACGAGCGGTTGGATTATGCCGTTAGATGCGATTGAGACGGCCAACTCTTCCAGTGAGTTGCGGTCAAAATCTTTTCGAGGTTGAGAGGTGCAAGGCTGAATGGCACTGATCGGCAATCGCTCCACGCGCTCCACTTCACCATCTGGTTTGATTGGTGCGGGTTGGTTGCTGGATGCCCCGACCGCTGGAGTATCGCTCTCGGGATTGGTTTTGTTATCTCCCATTAACGCTCCTAACCCGCGACCCAGTCCGGTCTTTGCCATGCGGAATTTGTGCAGATTTCATATTGGGATGTCAAAATTGCAATATTCACATAATTTAGGAGACGTGACGCACAAATCCAACTGGACTGCTAACCGTATATTTATGGCTGGAAACACGCAATCAACTCGACGCAGAATTCCAGAAGGCTCTCATTAGGGGGAGAGATGTGTTTGTGGATCTCACCATGCGTGAGTCGTTGGAATATCCGAAGTCGGTCATTCGTTTGTGGCCTTCATTTCGGTTGCTTCAGTAAGCCAAGGGCCATCTTTAGCGCTACGCGAATCTGCATCATGAACTTAAGGTTGGAGTGGTGATTGCTGCTCATTGACGATTAATGTGAGGGCTAGAAGAAAATGGATATGACGAAAACCCATAAAAAAGCTAATCACCCTTTAAAATTAATCGGGCCCTGAACAACTCAAACTTGCTCTGAAAATGGATGCCGACTAGTCTCGTCAAACATGGATGAGCAAGTGGTTGACGCAACACGGGGCCGGCTTGAGGCGTTGGGTCGGCGTGTGTTGGATGG
>CAZTTU010000066.1:0-13738 GCA_964616045.1 uncultured Verrucomicrobiota bacterium
AGGAGGAGTCAAGCCTTTGGAAGAAACTCCTGCGTGCCAAGGACAGTTCCATCGTTAGTGAGTTTGGCGGCAAACGAATAGTGCGCGAGCCGGTACCCATCGAGAAGGATGAGCCGTTGAAACTTGAGTTAGTGCATTTTATTGAGTGCGCCCAGGAACGACTGACCCCCAAGGTGAGTGGTGAGTCGGCCAGTCAGGCACTTGAGGTGGCATTGGAAATTTCACGCCAGATACATGAATCCGGCACACGATGAGTAGGCCGCGCATCATGTTGATGGCTGGTGAAGCTAGCGGAGACGCGCTGGGCATGGAATTAATTGAGGCCATGCGTGTTGAAAAGGGTGAATTGGATGTCTTTGGCGCCGGTGGGATGCAAATGAAAAGTGCTGGTGTTGATGTAGAAATTGATCTCACTGAACATGCTGTGGTGGGTATTTGGGAAGCAGTCCGCCATTACGGAAAATTTAAACGATTCTTCAATAGGTTGCTTAATCTGGCGATGGAGAAGCAGCCTGATGCGATTGTATGCATCGACAATCCCGGATTTAATCTGCGCTTTGTTCGTGCTATTCGAGAGCGTTCATCGAAAACAGATTGGCGGCCGAAAATCATATATTATATTAGCCCGCAGCTTTGGGCTTGGCACGAGTCGCGCGTGCATCAAATTGAGCGTGATGTGGATTTGTTGCTGAGTATATTTCCATTTGAGAAGGAGTGGTACTCCAAGCGAGCGCCCGGATTTCCGGTGGAATTTGTCGGGCATCCCCTTTGTGATCGTTATCCAGATATGGATTTTAATGATCCACAGCAGATGAGCATGCCACCTAAGTTATTGCTCCTTCCTGGCAGTCGGGCGAAAGAAGTGGGAAGGCACCTGCGGGTGATGGTGGATGCGGCAAAAAGGATTGATGCGGTACCTTTAATTGTGCTGCCCAACAATTCGCTTGTTGCTCAAGCGAAGCTGCATGTGCCTGAAATATCGGATTGGGATATCAAGGTAGGGGGACTGCCCGAGGCTTTGGCGGATTCGGATTTGGCAATTGCTTCATCAGGAACCGTCACGCTTGAATGCGCTTGGTTTCGGGTGCCCACGGTCGTGCTGTATAAGACATCGTGGATCACATATTTTCTCGGCAAACTCTTTCTGAAAGTAAACCACATTGCTATGCCAAATCTATTGGCAGGGCGTGAGGTTTTCCCCGAGTATATTCAGCGAGACGCTAGCGCAGAAAATCTCGCGCGTGAGGCTGATCGGTTTATTCATGATTCAACAAGGCGCGAGCAGTTGTGTAATCAACTAGGAGAAATAGCCGACTCACTAGGCGGCAAAGGTGCTGCGGAAAGGGCTTCCAAGGCCGTATGGCGGTTGGTGGATGACTCGATTCGGATTTGACAGGATTAAAGCATTTGTTCTGAATTGGGAGATGCTGACAGTGGCACGAGTTTCCATTCAATTTTTTTGCCTTATTCTCATTTCTTCCTGCGAAAGTCCCGGAGGAAGGATTAAAAATGTGGCTCCGGAAAAAACTGCTTCTCCAGTTGCGATCATCGAATGCCGTAAGGCTATTGAGCCGATTATCATGGATGGTCGAGCAAGTGAAATTGATTGGGAGATCGCCCAGCCTATATCTAATTTCCACCTGGCTTGGGCCGATGGACGAAATGCCAAGACAGCGACTAAGGCAAAATTACTTTGGGATGATCAGTATTTATATTTTTATGCCGAAATGGAGGATGTTGACTTGTATGCAGACGTGACGGAGAAAGATGGCGACACTTGGAGCAATGATGTTTTTGAGATATTTCTTAAACCTTCCGCAGAAAAAACATCCTATTATGAGTTTCACGTAACTGCAGCAAATACACATTTCGATTTGTACCTGCCACATAAAGGCGGCGCTTGGTTGATAAATCGCATGCGAAAGGATCGTAAGTTTTCGATGGAGTCAAAAGTGAACCTGCGCGGAACGTTGAATCAGTGGGCGGACCAGGATAAAGGTTGGACTGTTGAAGGGCGAATTCCATGGGGGGATTTTTCGACGACAGGCGGAGGTCCAAAGCCGGGCGATGAATGGCAGTTTGCACTTTGTCGTTATGATTATTCCGTTGGCTCGGCTCAACCTGAATTGTCCAGCATCGCACCATATAAGAAGCTGGATTTTCATCGGACGGAAGATTTTCTTCCCTTGAAATTTACTGATGTCACCGGTGGGGGATCGGGCAATTACGCGCGTGAAATCTGGAATAATTCGAAAGTGATTGGTTCGCCAGAACCCCCTAAGCCATACACTACAGAGCCGATTTGGACCGGGTTGCCTGTGAAAAAAGCCTTGGAAATGAAGAGGTTCCCAAACAGTACTAATTATCTGGTCTATGCCGATCATCAGGAAACCGCAAATGCCATCTCGAAATTATGGGTCTTCGAAGACCAGCCAGGTGTGACGAATCAAGTTGAAGCCCTAACTCTTACAAATAGATTAATATACGGTTTTTGTTTTCACCCGAAATTTTTGGATAATGGCCAAATCTATCTGCATACCAGTGGGCCTCGCCGTGGAGAAGGATCAAAAAATAAACAATGCAGGGTTTCGAAGTGGGTAATGGACCATAAGACAAAAAAGGTGGATCCGGAATCCCGTACTGTGATTATCCAGTGGGATTCAAATGGTCATGATGGTGGAGGGGTTGTTTTTGGGAATGATGGGATGCTTTACATCACCACGGGGGATGGCACGAGTGACTCGGATGTGAATCTTGCTGGGCAGAGAATTGATCTATTGCTCGCAAAGCTCCTGCGGATTGATGTGGATACGCCAGCAAGCGGAAAGCCTTATGGCATCCCGCCGGATAATCCCTTTCTTGACACTCCAAATGCTGCGCCCGAAACCTGGGCACATGGCTTCAGGAACCCCTGGCGGTTGGCTTGTGATCGGAGGACTGGGCACATCTGGGTAGGGGAGAACGGGCAAGACACATGGGAGTCGGTAAAGCTAGTTAAGCGCGGCGCGAATTACGGCTGGAGTGTTTACGAGGGTAGTCACCCGTTCTATCTGGAACGCAAACTTGGCCCTGGCAAGCTTACGCAACCGACTTTTGAACATCATCATCGTGAAGCCCGCTCTCTCACCGGCGGAATTGTCTACTACGGCAAGCAATTTCCTGAACTTTCAGGAGCTTACATATATGGCGATTATTCCACTGGGAAAATTTGGGCGGGTGAGCACGATGGGAAAAAAGTGCTTTGGCATCGCGAAATTGCAGATACATCTTTTGCCATTACCGGATTTGCTGTCGATGCCCGTGGTAATTTGATTGTGATCGATGATCACTCCGGATTCCATCGACTCAAGGCCAATCCAAAGAAATACAGTAATTCAAATTTTCCGGTGCGTCTAAGTGATAGCGGGTTGTTCAAAGATACTGCCCTTCATCAGATTGCCGCGGGAGTTGTCCCCTATTCGGTAAATGTTCCCCATTGGAATGATGGGGCCGAGAGCAAACATTTTTTAGCCATACCCGGCGACGGTCAGTTGAAGGTCTCTGGAAATCGAGGATGGGGCGCACCGGAGGGCACGGTGCTTCTGCAAACCTTATCGCGTGGAAATCGCCGGATCGAGACCAGAATGTTGACCAAGCAGATGAATGAGTGGGTCGGGTATAGTTATGCGTGGAACGCTGATCAAACCGACGCCATGATTGTAAATGACAAGGGTCGTGATCAGTTGCTTGCCGATGGTCAACCTTGGCGTTTTCCGAGTCGTGCGGAGTGCATGATATGCCATAGTCGCGCGGCGAAATTCACACTCAGTCTGACTGAATTGCAAATGAATAGGTCACGTGATTTTGGCCATGATTCAATAAATCAAATTGAAGGATTCGCGCGCATGGGCATATTGACGGGCGCAAAGTTGGCGGACTATAGGCCTAGTGGAAAGTCGGCCAATCGGCGGCTGATTGATCCGCATGATGCAAAGCAAGCGCTTGAGTTGCGTGTCCGATCCTATTGGCAATCGAATTGTGCGCATTGCCATATAGGAGCCGGTGGTGGCAATTCGGAGATGGAGCTCGAATGGCATCAGTCTTTGGTTGATACACTTACCGTGGATGTTGAACCGGTCCACACGCGTTTTGGTCTTGGAGGAAGCGGTAGAATCATTGCATCTGGATACCCGGCAAATTCAGTCATGCTGCGACGTATTATCAGCCCAGGCACTGGGCGCATGCCTCCGGTCGGCGCAGCTTTGCCAGATCCGCACTGGATTGAACTTCTTACGCAGTGGGTATCTGAGCTAAAACCCACCAAAAAATAAATTTTTCTTACCTGATGCGAGTATTTTGTTCCTTTCTGTTTTGTGTCAAGGCAGCTTTGTTTGCCGCACAGACCCCTGAATTATCCACGGCGAGACAGGTGCGCGATCATTGGGCTTTCAAGGAAATTTCCAATCCATTGCCACCGAAGGCAAAGAATGAAGCTTGGTCTCAAAATCCCGTTGATCGGTTTGTGCTGTTAAAACTGGAAGGCCGTGGATGGACACCTTCGGCGCGCGCAGATAAACGAACTCTAATTAGACGTGCCTATCAGGATCTCATCGGACTAATGCCCACCTTTGTGGAAGTTCAGCGATTTGTGGCTGATCAATCTCCAAATGCTTGGCCCAACCTCATTTCTCGTCTTTTGGCATCGCCACATTACGGGGAGCGATGGGGACGCCATTGGCTGGACGTGGCCAGATATGCGGATAATAAGGGTTATGTGGGTGTGGGTGTGGATCGCCGATACCCATATTCCTTTACGTATCGCGATTATGTAGTGCGTTCTTTTAACGAAGATTTGCCTTTCAATCAGTTTATCATAGAGCAACTAGCTGCGGATCATCTCGAGTTGGGAAATGACAAGCGCCCCTTGGCAGCATTGGGATTCCTTACGTTGGGGCGACGTTTCCTCAATCGCGAGGACGATATCATCGATGATCGAATTGACGTCGTCACCCGTGGATTCATGGGGCTTTCAGTAAGTTGCGCCCGCTGCCATGATCACAAGTACGATCCCGTGCCTACGGCTGACTACTATTCGCTTCACGGCATCTTTGCCAGCAGCAAGGAGCCCGCCGTGTTGCCTTTGATTGGGCAGGCTGCACAACCTATGGAACATGCGACTTTCATTAAGGAAAAGGAACTAAAGGAGAGGGAAATATCAAAACTTATCCGTGAGACCTACTCAAGAGAAAGCGCCAAGCTAAGACGTCGCGGAGGCGAGTACATGCTGGCTGTCCATGAGTACGATAGCGGCAAATTATCAAGGGAGGCAGCGGTTCAATTGGCGGCCAAGCGCGGTCTGAACCTCATTGCGTTGATCAACTGGAAAAAAGCCATGACCCAATGGCGCGCAAAATCACATCCGGTTTTTCTGGTTTGGTTTGATCTCAAGGGTGATGGCAATCCGCTGGTGACCCGGGCCACCACCCCGAAGGAGCAATCGGAGGTTTACAGCAAACTTTTTATTGAGGCCGAGAATCGGTGGAACGTGCTCCGCAAAAAGAATCCCAATGCCAAGGCATTGGCCGATGCCAATTGGGAAGCCATTCGTCAGGTTGTCATGGGTGCAGATACGCCGACAACGGTGCCGAAGACACTGGCTGAAAGCGACAGGAACAGCCTCCTTTTTGGCATTAGAAATCGGCTCAAAAACATGAGGTCAAAGATCGGGAAGCTTGAGTCCACGCATCCGGGTGCGCCGCCCCGTGCACATGTGTTGGAGGACAAGGCAAAGTTGGTGGAGCCTCACATTTATTTGCGCGGCAATCGATATAATCGCGGGGCTAGGGTGCCGCGCCAGTTCCTTGAGCATTTTTCCGCGAACCGCAAGCCTTTCAAGAAGGGCAGTGGTCGACTGGAGTTGGCGCGAGCCATTGCCAATCGCGGCAATCCGCTTACTGCGCGGGTGTTGGTAAACCGTGTCTGGGCACATCACTTTGGGCATGGGCTGGTGACCACGCCCAGCGATTTTGGGCTTCGCGCCAAGCCCCCGACACATCCGCAGCTGCTCGACTGGTTGGCTGCCCAATTCATGGCTTATGGCTGGTCGATTAAAAAGCTCCACCGCCAAATCATGCTTTCTTCCACCTATCAGCAGGTTGCAAATGACCGCTTAGAATACGTGAAGGAGGATCCTGGCAACACACATTTGTGGAAAATGAATCGCCAACGGCTTGCATTTGAGGCGCTGCGTGATGGAATCCTGCAGGCAAGCGGTCATCTTGATTTGCAGCTTGGCGGACGTCCGGTGGATATTGCTGAACATCCCACTACGCCCCGGCGCACCCTGTATGGATTTGTTGATCGCCAAAACCTGCCCAGTCTTTTTCGAATTTTTGATTTCGCCAGCCCCGATGCGCACTGCCCGCATCGCTATGAAAACACGGTGCCCCAGCAGGCGCTCTACCTGATGAATAGTCCCTTTATTACTGAACAATCGAAGCGATTAGTCAGTAATAAAGGTTTCACAAAAATCCTGACTGACAAGATCCGTGTCGCCTATCTCTACCACACAGTTTTTCAGCGTGATCCCACCGCGGTAGAAATTCGTGAAGGAGTTGCATACGTGGCGGCGGCACCCGGAGATCAACGTGTCAATGCCTGGGTGGAGTTTGCTCAAGTGCTGCTGCTTTCCAGCGAATTCCGATTTGTTGATTAACCGATCGCAATGTGGTGTTGATGCTGTTCTATGCGTCATGTCAGCGCATCAACAGATGGTTAATCCATCCGTTTTGAATTATCTAGTTGTCTCTAAAGCTAACGTTCCGTTGTTGGAAAATTTGAGGCATGAACCGGCAATCTCTTGTGCTGGGGCAGGGTGTTAGTGTTGCCGATCCACCTCAGGAAGATTGAATGACTAATCCTCGTTTGTCGCTCCCATTGATAGCACGGGCTTGTAGTGGTCGGTTACCTCCAGTTGGACGTCATCCACGCCGTCTTGATCGAAAGGTTGCTCCAGTCGGTCTTGAACTACATCCAGGCAAACAAACACCATGGCATAAAGGCATGCCGCAAAATAGCCGCTAAACTGCGGCCAACGCATGTTATCGGGTGGGTTGCTCATCATGTACGCAAAGTGTGGAGCAAAGGCGATTGGGATAACATGCAGGAAGATCTTGCTATATGCTCGTAGAGTAATTGGAGTGCGATAGCTTGAGATGTTCCTCATCTTTTCAAAATCCATTATAGTGATGCGCAAGTATTGGTTGGCGCGGGATATTTCGGAGCCTGAGACCCCTGCCTGTCGCAGCACCTCATGATGTCGGGACCACTGAGAGAAAACCCTGTACACGGCATCGAAATTGTCCTGGGTGGAATCTCTGAGGGCGCGCGTGATTGAGCAGAACAAGTCTGATGGCAGCGTTTGTGACTTGGGATCGGTTTGGCCGGAGGTATTTGGTGTCCAATCTCGTGCTGCAAAGGCCAGGGACACAATGTTTGCCTTGATGGACGCCAATGACTTGAGTGCATCTTCGCGGCGTCGGTAAGCGGCATTGATGGAAAACACTATTGGGAACACCACCGCGATACCTATCAGCGTTGTAGGCAAGTCAGCTGTGATTTTTTTGTGCTCACAAAAGTATGTTGCCAACAGCGAAAGCCCCATAACTACAGCAGTGCGCCAAGTTAGGATGGTGCAAAAGTTTGAGATTGTCTCCATGCTGCAAAGATGGGAATCAGACTCCGAGTTGGTCGCTGAAAATGCCGTGCAGATAAGGATTTACATTCCCCCGCTGGCAGCGGCAATCCCAAAGAGAAGTCCGTAACCACCTAGGCATAGGCACCCGAGAATGGTTGATATCATTCCGCAGATTTTACCCCCATTGGTTGATCCTCTTCCTGACGGATCCATGGTGCCTTGATCGATCTCTTTCAGGTCATTGTTGCCCATGATCCAAGCGGGGATTCCGGTGAAAAATCCACAGCCGACTAAACTGAGAATCCCAAGAACAAGAATGAGCGTGCCTCTATGTGGTTTCATTATAAAAGATAAGTGTTTGTTAGTTAAAGTTTAGGTTCCCTGAAAGGAAAACCCGGTTCAATATTTTTAGTTGGCTTCTGTTTATGCAAGCAAAATCATCCCGTGAGTGGTGTCGCATGGCATGAAAATGGCCTCATCAAACAAAGTTGCATTCACGTATATTTGATTTGACCACACGATCGGGGAAGACCATCCACGACCGGGGATGGCTATTTTCCATTCTTCATTATCTTGCGTGCTTCAATTAAGTTGTAATTTGGCGGCCGCGTGTCCGTTGCCTTGAGGGTCTCGGGATTGGTTTCAATGGGCTCCTGAAAGGGGGGTTGTGCCATATAAGAGAGCGATGCCGATTCGCATCGGCACATCTTCAACAGTCAGGGTTCTAGCTGCAATCCTTAATTCCTTGACCGTTTCCGCTTGTCTCCCGAATATCGAATCGTTCCAGTTGAGGAGAATTGATGCCCACAAAAAAGAAGTCACGCAACCAACGGCCTGAAATTCCGCGTAAAACGGTTTATCGCTTGTCGATCTATACACGATGTCTCCAACGATTGCTGGCCAATGGAATCAAGACGGTTTCCAGCGAGGCGTTGGCTGGCGCGGCGGGGGTAAAATCACCCCAACTCCGTAAGGATCTGACCTACTTTGGCCAATTTGGAACCCGTGGACTGGGGTATGATGTTGAGCAACTTATCCAAATGATTGCGGATTTGCTTGGAACCAATCATTTGCAGCCTGTGGTTTTGGTGGGTGTTGGCAATCTTGGAAGAGCTCTGCTTTCCTATCGTGGGTTTGAAAAAGAAGGTTTCGGAATTGTAGCTGCCTTTGATGTGGTTCACGATCGGAAACGAGACAAGCGTGTGACGCAGCCGATTTATCACATGAAAAAGCTCGCAGGATTTGTGAAGGATAACCTTGTGCGCATGGCAGTTCTCTGTGTCCCCCCCGAAGAGGCTCAGAAAGTGGCTAACGATCTGGTAAAGGCGGGCGTCTCTGGGATTATGAATTTTGCGCCAACTGTTATTCAAGTTCCTGATGATGTGGTGGTGAATAACGTCAACCTTGCGATTGAGTTGGAAAATCTAAGTTATTTTGTGCAACACTGAGGGTTGGATATTCCGCCTTCAGATTATGGACTCGTGAAGGATCATCCTATTAGCTCGGTTGGGCTTCCCTATACCAGACGCCAATTTCTGTCCCGAAGCGGCATGGGTTTTGGGGCCCTTGGGCTGGCCGATTTATTGAATGGAGCTGAGCAGAGTCCACTACTGCCGAAGGCCCCTCATTATCGGCCGCGAGCGAAGCGAATCATTCATCTTTTCATGAATGGTGGCCCCTCGCATGTGGATACATTTGATCCCAAGCCGTCACTATCAAAATATGCGGGGAAGATGTTGCCAATGGCCAACTTGCGCACGGAACGAAAAACTGGAGCTGCATTCCCCAGTCCGTATAAATTCTCACAGTACGGTCAAAGTGGCCTCCCGGTCAGTAATATCTTCCCGTATACCGCTAAGCACATTGATGACATCTGTGTGATTCGTTCGATGAAGGCAGATGTGCCCAACCATGAGCCGTCGCTAATGCTGATGAACTGTGGCGAATCCATCCTTACCCGCCCGAGCATGGGCTCCTGGCTTACATATGGTTTGGGAACAGAAAATCAGAACCTTCCCGGCTTCATTGCCATGTGCCCAGGTTATCCTATTCAGGAATCCCAGAATTGGCAGTGTTCTTTTTTGCCGGGCATGTATCAAGGCACCTACATTGACACTCGTAAAAGAAAGGTTGAGCAACTTATTGAGAATATCCGAAACCCGAGGATGACTTTGGCGCAACAGCGGCGTCAGCTTGACTTGCTTAAACGGATGAATGAACGCCATGCGAAGGCACGGCAAAATGAGGCTCAACTAGAGGCGCGTGTCCATTCCTTTGAGCTGGCCTACCGCATGCAGATGGAGGCGACCGAGGCTTTTGATATCAACCGCGAGCCGGGCCATGTGCGCGAAATGTACGGTAACACCACGCAGGCGCGGCAGATACTCATTGCGCGCCGGCTGGTGGAAAGGGGTGTGCGCTTTGTGCAGGTTTGGCATGGCAACAGCCAGCCATGGGATAATCATGATGATATTGAAGTGAACCACCGGAACCTGGCCCGCTCCTGCGATCAGGCCATTGGGGCGTTACTCACGGACCTCAAGCAGCGGGGTCTTTTGGAGGACACGCTGGTGATGTGGGGCGGGGAATTTGGGCGCACACCCACCGTGGAGCTGCCCAAGCCCGGTTCCAATGCCGGGAAGATCAACGGGCGCGACCACAACCATCATGGATTTAGCATGTGGCTGGCGGGTGGGGGCGTGCGCGGGGGCATGGCCTATGGCGCCACTGACGAATTTGGCTTCAGGGCTGTTGAAAAGACCATGCATGTGCATGATCTGCATGCGACAATTTTACACTTGATGGGGTTTGATCATGAAAAATTGACATTTCGGCATGCAGGACGCGATTTTCGACTTACAGATATACATGGTAATGTGGTGCGCGATATTGTCGTGTGATGGAAATGATCAAACTCACTGATTGGTGCGGCGGTCTCAATTCATGGTTATTGCGGATAGAATGGCGTTTATAGAGGATTGACGCCTGTGAGGGTTCTCACTCATAATCCGCGCCCCGTGGGGTCGTAGCTCAGTTGGTAGAGCACCACAATGGCATTGTGGGGGTCATCAGTTCGATTCTGTTCGGCTCCACCAAATTTTGGCTCCAGCAATTGCTGGAGCCTTTTTTACTTATTTCGCTCAAAGGCAGGGGCGATGTTTCGATAGCTTTTAAGGGCGGCGGAAATGGGGTTGTAATCGGGTTGGTTCCATACTTGGCCACTCACCTCCACGTTTATGTCTCCACGGTAGCCTAGCTCATGGGCTCGCCAAATCAGTTTCCGATAATCTATTTGACTGCTTTCACCTGGAAGAACAAAGCGCGGTTTCCCGTGCTTGATTATAGTGTCCTTCACATGAATGAATCGGGTGTGCGGGATCATTGTCTTGAGTGTATCCTCCAGTTTCATTCCGCGGTGTGCAAAGTGACTGTAATCATAGGCAAGCTTAATCCAGGGGCTATTGATCTGTTCGGCCAACCAGACGGCCTCCTCGGGACGGTTGACCGCGCCGGATCGATGTGGTTTCACGCAGATTAATGTCTTCGTTGCTTTGGCGGTTTCAGACCATTCACCGAGAGAATCGCGATATCTATTTTTTACTTCGAGCCATTTGCCTCCACCCATGACGGTTTCTATCAGGGGTGGCATGTCTGGTGCCAGGTCATGACCAACCTTGGCGGCTTCCTTCAGATTTTCATGATTGCGTTTTTGATCCCCTGCAAGGCTTAAATTTACCATGAGTGCGGTTAATTTTAGTTCAAAATGATCAAGCAGGGTCCTAAGTGCGCGCCGTCGTTTTGGGGTTAGATTCTTGGGTGCTGCATCCCAGCTATCATTCAGGCAGAACTCAACTGAATCATAACCAATGGAAGAAAGGCGCAGCAGGGCTTCTCCAGTCTTTAGTGTTTTCATGCCGTAGAGGCTGAAGCCTAGTGTCAGATTGTCTTCCTTCTCTTGAGGATCAGCCCCGAATGCTGTGGCGCTGGTTAATAAAACGGAGTTACGAATAAATTGACGTCGGTTCATTTGGGGTTTCCTTCAACGGCCAAAATGTTACCATAGGTTCGCACGTACATCACGCCATTGGCAATGGCGGGGGTGGTGTTGCATTTTTCGCCCAGATCATTCTCGGCCAGTACCTTGAACTTGCCGTCGCCGCGTAGCACGATCATTTTGCCCTTCGATTCGGCACAGTAAATTTTGCCGCCAGCGGCAATGGGGCTGCCAAAGAAGCGGCCGCTGCGCACCGCGCGTTCGCTCCAGTGCGCCTTGCCGGTATTGGGTTCTACGCAGGTGACAATTCCCTGGTCGTTCCAGAGGAACAGGTTTTCGCCCAGCAATAATGGCGTGGGAATGTGCGGCACACTCTTCTCAATGCGCCAAGCCTCCTCCATTCCATTGCCCTTGGGGCGAAGAGCCACGACGTGTTTTAATTTGGTGACAAAACCGCAGGTACCAATCACAAGATCTCCGGCAACAATCGGCGAACCAATGGCGCGTTCCTTGGAGGATTGGTTGAAGACACTGTTTTCCCACTTGAGCTTGCCGCTGGCTGGATCAATGCCACTGATGCCGTGGGTCCAGTTGGTGAAGATAAATTCCTCTTCCCGTCCCGGCGCCTTATAGAGGCAGGGGGTGGAATAGGTCAGGCGTTTACTTATTCGCGGCGTTTTCCATTTCACGCCGCCGGTGCCCTTATCAAGCGCAAGCAGTGTGCTTTCGCCATCCTGGTCATTATTTAGGACAATCAGATTCTTATGGATGATTGGCGAGGCGCCAAAACCATGACCGCCCTTGACCGGCCCAAGATCTGCGCGCCACTTGATTTTGCCATCGTGATTCAGCGCCAAGAGCGTGAGTGCCTTGGGTGTGCCCCAACTAAAGTACACGCCGCTCTCATCCACTGTGGGTGTGGTGGAGGCGAAGCTGTTTTGTTTGTGATGCTTGTGCTTGTCGGCCGGAAATGCTCGTTGCCAAAGAATGCGGCCGGTTTTTGCATCCAGACCCACTGCAGTGCGTTGCCCCGTATCTTCATTGGCGCACAGGAGATAAATTTGGCCTTCCCAAACCACGGGCGACCCGTGCCCCACGCCGGGCAATTTGGTCTTCCATTTGAAATGATCGGATTTCCACGTCACGGGAATTTCATTATCCGAAATGCCAATACCGTTGGGCCCGCGAAACCGCGGCCAGTTTTCAGCCAGCAGGGATGTGGAAATTCCCAAAAAGAGATAAAGGGTGAAATACTTCATATGAATGGCAGAGGGCACGTTATCGGATTTGGTGTGGCTCATCAACCTGCGGCCGGTCGCCCAAGGATTATTTGGCTTCCCGCGGGCGCAACGCGATCCACGAACGGTTCTGGTAACTGCAACTGCAGCTGGCAGAAGCGTCAGGCACCAGCACCAGTCCGCCTGCCGGAATGGCATTAATCCAGCAGCCCGGTCGCATGCCGCCAAAATTACGGGTGGTTTCCGATTCCTTGAGGTCAGCATATCCCAGGGTGGCTGAGCGGAACACCAGCAGGTTGGCGGAGCTGGCGAGTGTGCCGCAGCCATAGGAGCGCTTGAACTTGAAATCACGGGGTTTGCCGGTGGTTACATCCCACGCGCCGCCCTGGGCATAAATGGTTTTGCCATTGATCATGGGCCTTGAGCTATACCCAGCCTTTACGTCCCAAAGGCGTTTTCCATCGCTGAGCCGAAAGCCGCTTAGCCGTCCGCCGATCTCGCTGGCCAGCTTGAAGCGCGTGGGGGAGTAGCCCATCACCACTACGCCGTGCTCCGCGCTAATGGCATTTACTGTGCCGTAGATATCCTTTTCCTCTTCCCACATTTTCTCGCCGGTCTTCGCGTAGAGCGCCACCAGTCGGCCGGGGCGTTCGCCCTTGGGTTTGCCGTCGCGTTTGCGGTCGTACATCGCCAGTGGCCGATCGATGAGCAGCACATTGCCGCCCCCAATGGCGATTGTGTTGTGGCGTAGTGCATCCTTGACGTCGTAGCGCCAGTCGATCTTGCCGTTGTCCGGGTTGATGGCGAAGAGGGTGGTGGACTCGGTCAGTT
>CAZTTU010000067.1:0-13560 GCA_964616045.1 uncultured Verrucomicrobiota bacterium
AAATTTGCCGATGCCTCTTTCCTGCGTTACAAAAACCGCCCTTGAGTAAGCAGTTTTACGTCACCACGGCCATTGATTACGTCAATGGCCAGCCGCATCTTGGGCACGCCTATGAGAAGATCATCACCGATGTCATCGCACGTTCACGGCAGTGCCTCGGTGAAAAGGTGTTTTACCTGACCGGCCTGGACGAACATGGGCAAAAAGTCCAACAAGCCGCGCAGGATGCCGGGAAGGACGCACAGGCCTATTGCGACGAACTGGCAGCTGACTGGAGAGCTTTTGTCGAGAAACTGGGGCTATGCAACCATGATTTCGTGCGCACCACCGATGCTGCACACAAACAGGTGGTACAGGAAATCCTTCAACAGCTTTGTGACAAGGATGAATTCTATGTGGATGAATACACCGGCTTCTATTCTGCCAAACAGGAGACCTTTCTGACAGAACGAGACCGCAAGGAAGACGGGGCATTCGATGCCATATATGGCGAAGTACAGGAACTTCGTGAAAAGAACTACTACTTCAAGCTTGGCCGACACCAGCAATGGCTCATCGACCACATTGAGGCCAATCCTAATTTTGTTGCCCCGGATTACCGCCGCAACGAGGTGCTTGGCTTCCTGAAAAACGAGACACTGGAAGACCTTTGCATCAGTCGCCCAAAGGAACGGCTTGAGTGGGGTATTCCCCTGCCCTTCGATCCAGATTACGTCACCTATGTCTGGTTCGATGCGCTGGTGAATTACTTGAGCATTCCCCGAAGCCGCGGCGAGGAGGCTTCCCTGTGGCCCGCAGACATTCATGTGATCGGCAAGGACATCCTCAAGTTCCACGCAGTCTACTGGCCCATCATGCTCAAGGCTGCGGGGCTAGAACTTCCCAAGCAGGTGCTGGTGCATGGGTGGTGGCAAAAGGACAATGAAAAGATGAGCAAAAGCACCGGTAACGTGGTGAACCCGATTGAAGTAATTGAAGATTGGGGCCTCGACGCCTTCCGCTATTATGTTGTGCGCGAGCTTGCCATTGGGCCCGATGGCAACTGGACCGATGAAGGATTTGCCACCCGCTACAATACCGAACTGGCCAACAGCCTTGGCAACCTGGTGAACCGCTCGCTCTCCATGCTCAATCGCTACCGCGATGGCATTCTTTCAGCTCCACATGACGATTTGGGAACTGAGGCTATTGCCGCGCGAGACAAGCTGGTGGAACAACTGCAGGCCAATGAACTACAGGCGGGGCTAATGACCATCTGGAGCTTTGTTGCGCGAATGAACCAGTATGTGGATGAAACAGCACCTTTTAAGCTGGCCAAGGAGCCCGATCAAGCCGATCGGCTGGGCGAGGTGCTACACAATCTGGCCGAGGGATGTCGACTGCTGGCGATCTGGCTGCAGCCTTACCTGCCCACTACCAGCCGCCGAATCCTTGAGCAGCTCAATCTACCCGCCGACATAGTCAATATTGCCAAGACCGATTGGGGCGGACTGGCTGAGGGCCACAAGATAAACGCGCCCGAGGCATTGTTTCCCCGGCGAGACAAGTAATTTGCCAAAGAACCACTTGGGTGGCCTGTTTGTTGCTGCGGCAGGAAAGGTGCGCCCACATGAGTCAAACTTGGATTGTTCTCCGCGGACCTGACAATACAAATGCTTCTTGAGAAATCACGTGCGGCGCGCTATGGTCCCCGTGGCTTTGGCGGGTTACCGCTTTTTAGATTTTACCCTCCTTGGCCGCGTAAATCACACGCCCTGGAACGTAATATTAAGAAAGGGGCCTTGCCTTCGATGCTGGCCGTCAGGCCTTGACTGGAAGTCGTAAGGCAGAGATTGGGCCCCACCTAGAACACAGTTCCTAGGGCCTGTACAGCGCGGCTGGGCTGGGTAATTTTTTTGTGTCCAGCGCCCAGGCACGATACAGTCACCAGCGTGGCTGAGGCAGACCTTTTCAACACCCCACAACCCGAGGCAAACGAGCCCCAGGCAGGCCGGGATGCCCCTGCCAATCAATCCCCACTGGCAGCCCGCATGCGGCCGCGCACTCTAGGAGAATATGCCGGCCAACAACACATCCTTTCAGAAGGCATGTTGCTGCGCCGGGCCATTGAGGCGGACCGAGTCCAGTCAGTGATATTTTATGGCCCACCGGGCACCGGCAAGACGACACTTGCCCAGATCATCGCCAACCGCACCAAGAGCCGGTTTGTCAGGCTAAGCGGCGTGGAGAGTAACGTGGCCGAGATGCGCCAGGTATTGGCCGCTGCCGCCAATCGACTGGAAAACACCGGCCACTCCACCCTGCTCTTCATTGATGAGATCCACCGCTTCAACAAGGCTCAACAGGATGTCCTGCTGCCGGATGTTGAGGGCGGCACTGTGCGGCTTATCGGCGCAACAACGCACAACCCGTTTTTCTTTGTCAATTCACCGCTGGTATCGCGCTCGCAGATCTTTGAACTCCAGCCCTTGAGCGAGGAGGATATCCTGGGATTGCTTGGGCAGGCGTTGATCGATGAGGAGCGTGGCCTGGGCCACATGAATATCGCAGCGGATGATGAAGCGCTAAAACACCTTGCCACTGTCTCCGATGGCGACGCCCGCAAGGCGCTCAATTCCCTGGAAATCGCCGCCCTGACCACCGCCCCGGGGAAGGACGGCACCATCCAGATTAACATGGCCGTGGCCGAGGCGTGCATCCAGAAGAAAGCGGTGGTCTACGATGGCGACGGTGACGCGCATTACGACACCATCAGCGCCTTTATCAAGAGTATCCGCGGCAGTGACCCCGACGCGGCACTCTACTGGCTGGCCAAGATGATCCACGCAGGTGAGGACCCGCGCTTTATCACGCGCCGCCTGATGATTTCCGCCGCCGAAGACATCGGCCTGGCAGATCCCATGGCGCTTGTGCTCACCACCTCTTGCCATGAAGCTGCGGAATGTGTCGGCTGGCCCGAGGCACGCATCCCCATTGCCGAGGCCACCATCTATCTCGCCACCGCCAACAAGAGCAACAGCGCATACACTGCGATCAATGCCGCACTGGAAGAGGTGCGCAACGGGCGCACCATCCCTGTTCCCAAGCACCTTCGCGACTCTCATTACAAGGGAGCGGAGCAACTGGGACACGGCAAAGAATACAAATATTCTCACGATTACGATGGTCATTTTGTCGCCCAGGATTATCTAGGCGTAGACAAACGTTTCTACGATCCAACCGAGGAAGGGGTGGAGAAAAAGATCAAGGATCGGGTCATGCGCTGGCGGACATTACAGGAAAAGGCAAAGCAGGATGGAGATTGAGAAGGCAAAAATGGACTTGCGCGCACGTATGCGCACAGCGTTCGAGAACACCGCCCGGGCCGCAGCATCGGCGATAATCTGCGAGAAATTGCGAGCCCTTCCGCAATGGCAGGCGGCAAAGGTTGTGATGGGATACGCACCCATGGGCGACGAACCGGATATTGAGCCATTACTCTGCACCACGCGCGCCACCGCCCTTCCCCGCTGGACCGACGAGGGCTATGAGCCTGCACAAATCACAAACCTACAAGCTGACCTATGCCCGGGCCAATTTGGCGTGCAGGAACCGGATTCCGAGTGCCCCGCAATGGATTGGACTGAAATAGACGTGATCCTCGTCCCCGGGCTGGCGTTTGACGGGGCAGGCAACCGTTTGGGGCGTGGCGGCGGCTATTATGACCGCCTGCTGAAGCGTGCGCGCAAAGCCGGGCCAGTGACTGCAGTAGGGATTTGCTTTGAATGGCAGCTCCAGAAGGATGTGCCAATCGGCACACACGACCAACAACTGGATTTGGTCGTGTCTCCAGCAAGCTAAAACCCGCGACGCGGGTCACGACCAATAATACCGGTATCGTACCCGCGTGGTTCATTCCAAGGTCGCGCCGAGGTGTTGTCAGCATCAGGGATCACACAGCCTTCAGCGAAAACCATCAAGTAGGCCGCTAGAAGAAAAAGCAGGAGAAAGGTGTTTTTTTGGCTGTTCATTGTTGGTTAGTGGGTTTTGGGGTGGCTATTGTTCTCAGCGGCGTGGTCAGTCGCCCGGTCGGCAAAGGCAGCTTGAGGTAAAGCGGGAGAGTCTTGAGAGTAGACCGGGTAGTCTTCAGTGCATCGGGCTGCGAAGCCGCAATCGGCGAGCTCGCGCCCTGGACAGAGGCCTGTTTCAGTCGGGCGTTCTCCTCGAGCAAACTCCTGATTTGGGAAGGGGAAACATTTAAATCCCCATATTCCTTGACGACTGCACGTGTATTCTCAAGAAGCAGCTTCTGTGAGCCCAACTCAGTTGCCGTGGTGTTAAGATCATTTTTAAGTTTTTCTATCATGCCATTGGCGTGTTTAAGCTGGTCGTCCAGCGATTTCAGGTCCTCGACCTTTCGTTTCAAATCTTCCATTTCTTTCCGGGTTCCAACCTTGCTGTTCTCGGTCGCTATACGAGTGTCATTAAGCTGTTTTTGGGTGTCTTTAAGGCTTTTTTCCAAGGCGTTTCGGGCGGCAATCAACTCATCCAGATTCGCTTTTGCGGCCTGATGGGATTCCAGCTCAGCCCTAGTTTTTTTCAGGTCCATCGCCGCCGTCTTGGCCTGCTTCCTGGCGCTGTCAGCATTCTCCTTTACCCCATCAAGCAGGCGACCGCGCTCTTCAAAGGCCTGCTTGACATCCCCCAGCCTATTGGCCAAGTCCCTGGTCTTGGTTTGGTTTTGCTGAAGTAAATAAACACTGGTGGCTGCGGTTGCAACCATCGCAAGGAAAACAGCGACCATTCCGGCATTTTTCATTTTTGCAGGGTTACCTGATCCCCGACCCGCACCTTGCCGCGCAGATCCGGTGTCAACGCGGCAAACACAACATTTTGTGGTCCCACACGATACACATTTAGGATTCCAACAGGAATTCCCTGCCTTGTCACGGCCAAAGCACCGCCAGCAAGAACGCTTTTAGTTGTGTTAAGCTGTACGACCACGAACTGGTTTTTATCCTCCACAGCTTTAATTTGTCCGAAAACGAGATTTATTTTCGGATGCCGAACCGGAGGCGATGAGAGTGGCGACGCTGGCGCTGGAATAGGTGGTGGCGCGGTTAAAGGGGATTCCTGTTTTTCGACTGCAACCGACCGCAGAGCCACCAATTCAGAGTTCGCCGCTGCCAATTGCTGCAGCGTGGTGTTAAGCTGTTTTTTTAGGGCGGCAATATCCGCTGCTTCCTGATCGCCGCCGTTTTGTGTCTTTGCCTCAGCTTCAATCTTTTCCTTTTCTGCCTGATCAAGTCGCGCTTTCAGATTTTCCTCAACGATTCGTGACTGTTCAATGGCATGCTTCAGCTCGCCTTGCACCACTTCCAGAGCCTTTTGGGCTCGCTTGGCCCGTGCCTCAGCAGACGTTATCCTGATCAGCAGATTTTCCCGCCCTTCATCATCTGCCAATTGGGCAGCGTCCTTAACAGATTTAAGCTGTTGAATTTGCGAGCGCAAACGGGTCAACTCAGAATCGCGCGTCGTAAATTCTACAGCAGCCTTTTTGTTCTCCTGCTGCAATTCACCCAACCGGGTTCGCGCATGGGACAGCTGGTCCTCAGCGCCAAATTCATTTCCTGCAAGCCATGCCATCGCAACCGTTATTACCACCAGCAGACCGGAGAGCACCATGATGATCAGTGTGGCGCCATTTTTCATATCGCTCTAGTTGGGCTTCATTTCAATTGCTGCACCTGATCCCCTCGAAGGATTGCCTCCGGTGTCTGTTCAGTTATGATATCACAGACGGACAAACCCGAGTGCAGCTTTCGAACGCGCAAACGGCCCACCTGCTTTTTCGCGCGGTGCACAGCAAACAAATCTCCCGGCTTCACCCCGTTGGGTGCGCCCAGATCAAGAACCACGAAACCAAACTTTGCGTTGACTTCACGCACAGTTCCCGAGACACCCGTAACTGCCAACGGTTCCGTTGGTTTTGGGCTTAAGGAAGGCGTCGCCTTTTCCTCCTTAATCAAGGCCAACTCTTCCAGATGTGCCTGTACCTCATCTGGCGTAAGTCCCGCAACAATGACAGGAGATGGCGCACCGGCGGGTTCCTTGTTTTTAAGCACCTCAAACTCCTTTTCCAACGCACTTAGCTTGTCACGCAAACCCGCCGCTGCATCGATCGCACTCCGTTTTTCAACATCCAATTGAGCAAGCCTGTGGTTCAGATTGTCCTCCACGGCAACCGCAGCACTGAGCTGATTACTCAAGGACTGAAGATTGCCGAGAAGATATTCAATTTCCCTGTCCTGGTCCTCAATGAGACCCCGGAACTGCTCCAGCTGCGCCACGGCATTGTCGGATGCGGCAGCTGCGACCTTCCATTCAGCTTCCAATCGACCGACAACCTGCTCCAGCTCGGTTGTCTTCTCCATTTGTTCCTCGGCAAACTGGACTGCCGCGGCCCGACCAATTTGCGCGGTGTAGGCCTTGCTCACGAAATACGCCGCCCCTATAAATGTAGATAGCAACAAAAATGCAAGCAACCCATTAACCGTGCTGAATCCTCGCTTCATTTGAACCCCTTTTAAGCCTCCCTGTTGCGCGCAATATGGCGCAAGAATTAGCCCATGTCCATGACGCAGAAGGGGAAATTATTCACTGGCAGGCAATAAATTCCTGCAACCCAACGAAACATCCAAATAGTGCTGCCTGCTAATTTTTCGGGGCCACAGTGTCACCAACCTTGATGTCGCCGGTCTTGGGGTTCCCTGCTATTCCAAGTGTATTTTCCCTGTCAATTATACAGTACAACTTCCCCCCTTTAATGGCATTTACAATGATCTCGCCGATCTTGCCACCACCCCGTGTAACCAGGTATTTATCCCCTTTTTTGGCGGCCTGATTGACATCTGGGATTGTAATATATCCATAATTTGTGTCGACGTTTTCCACAGTCGCCTTCTTGCGAGGCTTTGTCTTCGGAATCTTGGTGGTTACCTTCTCCTTATTTAAACGATCCTCAAGATCAGCAAGGTGACCCTGAATTACTACATCGCTCAAGCCCGATTGACCTTTGAAGCTTATATCTTTATATTTAGATAACCTGGCATTTTCCTGTCCCAAGCTAGTATTTTGCTTAAGAGTAGATTTGTATTTTGTTTCCGCAGCAACCTTGTCCCGCTCCGCCTGTTCCTTGGCTGCGTTGGCATCATCAATCAATTTCTGGGCACCTGCCTTCCCCTGCATCACGGCATCATATTGTCCCTTATAGCCATCCCGTTCTTTAGTGACCTTTTTCAAATTGTCTTCCTTGACCGACAAATCATTATCAAGACCGTCCGCCCTTATTTTCTGGGCCTGGGCAAGTTGCTTTGCAGCTGTCTCATTTTCACCTGACGTTTTTTGAGCATCTTTCAAGACATTAATCTTTCCGGGAATCATTGAAAGTGACATGAAGATGCCGCCGCTACCGGCCAGAATGATCAGACCGAACATTACTTTTGTGACTGTACCCATAGTTTATGCCTCCATTTTCTACCGGCAATAAACCACCCTTTGGGTGGCCTGTCAATTACGGGGAATCAGGCCCGGGGGCAATCCGCCTCCATGCGGAAAACCACCGGCCGGAGGTCCTGGCGCGGATGCACCCGAAGGCGGAGGCGGCGGAGGGGCGGTTCGGTGTATAATGTGAAATCCAGCAGGGCTTTCAAACACGGGCGAAGTCCCGTTGACGTCCAAAGAAAAGGCGGCATCGGCAAAGTCTGTATTGATATCCTTGGTTATTCCGCTAAAGGTAAAGCCACCCAAGGCACCCCCGCTCAATTTGCTGCCCGGGTCATCTGACTCCTTCTCCGCAATCTTGGCAAAATCAGCGTCCTTGGCCGTTACCTGACTGTGTATATCGTTGCTGCGTTTCTTTGCCTCATCCTTGGTTCGCGTGATCTTTTCGCCTGCGTCTTTAGCCCCCTTATAGGAGACGAGAATATGGCTCGCATTGATTTTCTTTTCCTTTACCAGGTCCTCGCGCTCCACCTGAATCTTATTAAAAGTTTCCTCACTTATAACATAATACCACTTGGCATATTTTGCATTCAATTGGGCCACATGTCGCTGAGCCTCGTTTCTTTTCGTCTCAAACTCACTTTGAAGTTCTTGATTTTTCCTGTCGATTTCCGCCTGTAGCTTTTCGAGATTGGTTCTTGCGGTGGCATTGGTGTCCAAATCTGCAGGCGGTTTTGGAGGTTCGGAAAATTCAGGCTTATCCAACAAGTCCTCGTTTAAGCGCGCCAAAACATATATGTGCCTGCTGTCATCCTCCGTTGTTCCGGTTGATGATTTAAAAGAACTCCCAAAACGCATTAAATATTCGATCCCTTCACTCATTCCCACCCGCACCTCACCTTGATTGGAGCGGACCCCCAGGACTGGAGCCCCGTCTTTTTGTAAGCCCGATCGCACCGCAGCAAATCCTTTCTTATCCAACGATTCGGCTATATCCACCAATTTTTGTTCAGCTGTGTCGGCGAGAAACTCTACTCCCGATAGTAAGTTTGCAGCCAGTATATCAGGCTTAGGCTCAACACCGGTGATTTCAAGGTCGCCAAACGCATCCCTCAATTCATCAACCGAATTGGTATTTATCAATTCATGTCGTCCCGGCTTAAGATCGCTTCCGCTTGATTCGAGCCATCCATTATTGTTTTCGCCTCGGCGAAACGAGAAAATTGGCCCGGGCGATAATCGATCCTGATCAATTTTGTGCTTGTCCAGGGCAATGCTTGAAACGTCACTGCTCGCAAACTGGTGCCCCCCTTTTACGCTGAGTAAATCCCGCTCAACCCAGTCTGTAAACCCGGACTTTATCGCACTTGGATTCTGAAGGCGCGTGGTGAAGACCGCCGGCTGCCCGGGTATACGAACATAAAACAGGTCTCCGGGGCTGGAATTTTGCGAAGAGTCTTCCAGCTCAAATTCCTTGCCGATAATCAAACTGGCCAACACACCTCCATCTGAACCCGAAAGCCGGATCAACCTGCCGACACCTTCGTCCCCAATTTTTGCCTTGGTTGGATCGCCGACCCCATAATTCTCGTGATCACCCTCCTCCTCAGTCTCAATACTCAGCTTCTCCAAACCACTCAAAAGGTCAACCGCTTTTTCCAGTTGATCCTGCGCATCTGCAGGATAACCATTGTAAGTGGTGATCGACCAGCCTGCATCCTTTCTTTCAACCGTAATCCCATCAGCATCCCCCTGCTTTTCATCAAATTCAACAATCTCAACCTTGTACACATTAAGTGAGTTTTTAAACTTTGGGAACATCAGCTCACCAAGCCCCATGCCATCACTATTTGCCACAGGCGCGCGCGTGGACAGGGCCACAACAAACAATACCAACGCCACGCCTGCGAATACTGCGCTTTTTACATTCTCATTCATCACTAACCTCTAAGCCTTGCCTCATTCACGCCGGTCAACTCACGAGATCTACGGTTTACCCACACGCCCATTCCAAGAAAAAACGGCAGGAGGGGGGGCAAAAAAACCGACATACGCTTTAATTTGTTTTGACGTGTCCGTATGAAAAGCTCCATGTCATCCTGGGCCTTCTTGATTGCCTGATCCCGATTCTTTTCCAGTTGTTTTCTCTCAACCTCCAGTGCCTTTTCAGCCTGTTCTTTAGCAGCATCAATTTCAGCTTGGACTTGTGGCGAATAACCATAGCCAATAATACCAGGAAAAAGCTGTATGGGCACTTTTTGTTTTTGTAGCTCAGCCGTTGCAGAGTTGAATTTATCCTGAAACTTGTTTTCGGTCTCCTTGAAATCTTTTTTATATTGATCCTGCATTTTGCGTGTGTTTTTGGCCGCTTCGCGCACCCTCTCCTCAAAGGATGTCAATGTGCGATGCAGGCGACGCTTTTTTCGCAATTCAAGAAATCGAATATCTCCGGAAAGATGGTCGACAACGTTTAAAACAAAGGAGATATTATCCACATTGAAACCCAATTCCATCTGCTGATCAAGATCACCGGCTGCGCGAATATTGAAAAAAGGTGGCGCAAAAAGGTCCATATCTGAAACCAGCACCACATTGATCGGCAGGCTGGCCGTTAAACGTGCTCTGGCATCGCTTGCGTTCGAATCCTGCATGGCAGCTGCCAGGGGTTTGTTGTGTAAACGCAGGACTCGGCTCAGGGTGGTGATGCTTGATTCAAGGGCAATAATTTTTTCATTGGCTAATGCAGTGGAGTTTAGGTCATTTCCAAAATCCTCCAAGTCGGGCGCTGTATCAAGCCACTGCCCCACGGCACTGGCAGCCACCCCGTCACGCTCCGCCAAGTTTTTCTTTACTAATGCGGTCGTATTTCCATCACCCACAATTGCCATTAAATCTTTTGCCAATGTTGCCTGATCTGTTGCCGCGCTCGTTGCCGGCGGAGTGCCCGTGATTTGAACTGCGACCACATACTGCTTCGATGTTTCCTCACTTTCCTTGTCGCGATTCAGCCCACGAAAACCAGACAATGATGACAGATCAGTTACGCCTGACTGATCACCCGTGCGCACCAACGGCTCATACTTTAACCCGGTCCCTTCCCGCCACTGCAAAGCCCCCGAATGAAGCAAAAGAAGGTGCTGCAGACCTGAGGAAATACGTTGATCCGGATTGAAGGACGGAAGATTTCCGTCTGCATCATCGCCTACAAATACAAATTCATTGCCACCAGCGAGCGATATTTTCGGAAAAGGATTATAGTCATGCCAAATGACATGTGAGTTTCGAGTTCTATGCTCTTGTTCTTGCATCTTGCCGAGCCTGTGCGAAACCAGACCGGCTTTGGCTTGCACCATCTTCCTGGCAAGCTCTATCTCGCTAAGCTTAAGTAATTCCTCAAAAGGTCCTCGCTGCAAATTTCCCTCAGGAATTCGAGGCAGTATCTCCGCGAGCAGTCGATTCTCTTCCTTCTGTATCTCAAAATCCCTCACTGAAGATGGGATAGAGTCGGAATCTCCGGGACGAGAGTTTTGCACTTTGCGATCAACCTCAAACTCAGCCCTATCTTGAACTTCCTGTTGCAGTCTGCCAAACCGCCTGAAAACTTCATCTCGCCGTGCATTGTCAGGAAGGTTCAGTGTGGCCATACGCCAAAGTTCATCGCGAACCTCCAAATCCGACCTATTTCTGAGATTTTCCTCGCTCAAGGAGCTAATCCCAAGAAGGTCCCACATCTCATTCACATCTCCTTTCGGAGGGAACGTTGGGCGTTGTTGTCGCATGGGCATTCCCTGCGGCGGCGGTATCGGGCGACGGGGCTCACGCGTACCGGAAGCCCTTCTATCAATGAATGGTTGAGGATCTTCAAACAAAGCCACCGGAGCGCCTTGTTTAATTAACGCAAGCAGGTTGGTCATTCCTGCTGGTGACAGGGTGGAAGGCTGCGCAGCAATAAACGCATCAATTTTCCCACCCAGGGGGTCTTTCCAAAGAATGGGCTGCTCCGGGTCAATTTCCCTTAACTCATACTGCTTTTGCAGCTCCGTCACCAATGGATGATCCACATGCTGAAACTGGCCCTGCCGGCCAGAGTTCATATTCCCCATCAAATCCGCATCCGTTTTAATTAGACCCAATACTTTGCGCCGGGCCCCCGCCAGTTCCTCAGCTATAATATTTACCTCCTCCTGAAGAGCATCAATCTCATCGGCCTTGGCCTTGGCCAGCTCGGCATCCTTTTTTGCCTTGTTTTCCTTTAGTTCGGTCAGGATCGCGTCCTTTGAGACAGCAACTATCGATCGCACCAACTCGTATTCCACCGGAACACCGCGGTCAACAAACGGAATAATCTCCTTGTCCAAGCCGCTGATAATAGCCACACCCAGGTAGAGCTCACTTTCCTGAAGCCTGCCACGATGCCGCGTGAATCTTTGTTGCGCAGTGATGCCGTAACGTTGTTCTGCAACAGTTGCCTCATTTTCAAATGATTCAGTCTCATGAACCTTTACCGCAATACGCCCGCCACTCTGCTTTCGCAGTTCATCAAGCATTGTAAGCAGGTTTAATCGCGTCTGAATATAGCCTTCAGGGGTTTCACCTTCCGGGCTAACAAAGGCTTCAATACGCACCTGCCTGTCACCCAGTTCCCTAAGAAGAGACACGCTCTGCGGGGAGAGGCTGCTCAATTTTTCCGAGCTGAAGTCCGCCCGAATATCCCGATTGCGTGCGGCAAAGCTCAGTGAGGCCGCCGCCACCATTAGCGACACCACACGAATAAAGTAGTGTCCGGCAACAACCTGTCCGGTGCCGCCGGTAGCCCAATGGCGGCGACCGATAAGCACAGATGAAAGATAGAGCATCGCCGATATGGCCGCCCCAAAATAGACCAGGCTCGAAAGACTCACCACGCCCCGGCTGAAGTCCTGAAACTGGGCATGCAGGCTCCATTCCCGAATGCTTTGGGTCAATTCGCTACTGCTAATGAACACATCCGAGGAACCCGCCAGTACCAGCGGCACATTGAAAGCAACTCCCAGAACGAAGGCCACAGTGAGATTACCAGTCAGGAATGAAGCCACCATGCCGATGGCCAACATTGCCAGACCCATGAACCAATAACCCAAATAGGTGGAAAACATTAGTCCCGGATCAGGATTCCCCAAAAGACTGAGCACAATGAGATTGGATAGGGAGAAAGCCAGGGAGACCGTGTAAATCGAAACCGCAGCCAAGTACTTGCCAATCACCACATCCAAATCACTGGCAGGCAGGGTTAGCAGTAATTCATCAGTGCCCTGCCGGCGTTCATCGGCCCAGATACTCATGGTAATGGCCGGGATGAAGCCAAGCAGGATCAGGTGGATGACCTTGTTTAGCTGGTCAAGATTCGCCAGATTGGAGTTGAAAAATTCATGCGGCCAAAACGCCGCCAATCCGCTTACCAGAACAAAGGCGCAGATAAAGACATATCCAGTGGGGTTGCCAAAATAGGCAAACAGGTTTCGTTTAAATATAGCGACTACTGCTTGTGTATTCATGCGGCGTGAGTCATTTTGTTGAACCAGGCGCCAAGCTTCTTCCCTTTGTCCAAATCTTCGGAGGGACCATCAAAAACCAGACGCCCCTCATTTATGAGCAACACCCGGTCCGCCATCTCATGCACCTCCTGCAGGATGTGGGTGGAAAGCAGGATGGTCTTGCCCAAGCTGCGTACCAGTTTGCGTACGTCAAGAATCTGGTTGGGATCCAGCCCCGCCGTGGGCTCGTCCATGATCAAAATGTCCGGATCGTGCAGCAGTACGTTGGCCATGCCAACACGCTGGCGATAGCCCCGGGACAGTTTACCGATGGCCTTGTGTGCAACATCGGCAATGGCACAGTCATTAACAACCTTTTCGATTCTTACACTTCTTTCAGAGCCTTCTATGCCGCGCACCTCGGCAAAAAAATTCAATAACGCCATGGGGGTCATCTCGGTATAGAGCGGTCCATTTTCAGGGAGGTAGCCAACGCGGTTGGCGATGGACAACCGATCAGTGGCTACATCCTGACCGCAGATACGCGCCACACCGGCACTGGGAG
>CAZTTU010000068.1:0-13459 GCA_964616045.1 uncultured Verrucomicrobiota bacterium
GGAGATCCCTATGGCGGCATGGATCCCTCAATGGGAGGGGGAGATCCCTATGGCGGCATGGATCCCTCAATGGGTGGCGGAGATCCCTATGGCGGCATGGATCCCTCAATGGGAGGGGGAGATCCCTATGGCGGCATGGATCCCTCAATGGGTGGCGGAGATCCCTATGGCGGCATGGATCCCTCAATGGGAGGGGGAGATCCCTATGGCGGCATGGATCCCTCAATGGGTGGCGGAGATCCCTATGGCGGCATGGATCCCTCAATGGGAGGGGGAGATCCCTATGGCGGCATGGATCCCTCAATGGGTGGCGGAGATCCCTTAATGAATCCGGAGACGCCTGGTAGGTTCTGATCTGTCGGTCCGGCACGGCCCTTGAAGGCAGAGGCGAGGTAATTTAAGAGTATATTTCAGAATGCCTTAGCCCGACATCGCTCTGACTATGTTTCTATTGAACCGAAATGATTGAAGAAACCCCCCTAGTATCAAATTGGATGGCAACGGTAACTTTTTGTGTCTTGCCTTTTTTGACAAGATGAATCCCGGAAAAAATCCAGGCTTCACCGTTAACTTTTTCTGGGCGGCCAAATGATTTTTGAATTTGTGATTTGGTTGCCCTAATACCCATAAGTTTAGTTTCGGTCCAGTGGATGGTGCGACCCGGTGGGATTATGGTGTTTTCTGTCAATTGACCCCGAATATCAAACTTGCTTTTTCGTCTCAGGATTCCTGAGTTATATTCGGTTTCAAGTCTCTTAATACCATTTGAGTAGAAGGTGGTGAACAGGCCATGCAATTGGCCATCACTCCAGTTTCCGCTCCATTTGACGTTACCGTTCACGTGCCAGCCGACGCCAGGGCCTTGTTCTACGCCCTTGACATACTTCATCACGCTTAATTGTTTGCCGTCAGGGTACCATTCAAACACATCTCCACTCGGCTTTCCGTTCACGAAATTTAATTGCATCTTTTTCCGACCAGTTTGATGCCAAGTGGTTTCAGTCCCTTGCCTAAAGCCATTGCGGTTGAAAGTGATTCGATTCGTTATATTATTTTTGTGCCATTTTATGGAGTAGCCATCTGGCTTTCCATTCACATAATTAATTACTTCTGCGCGTACGCCATTTTCCCACCATCCCTCACTCTTGCCCACGGGAATGCCCTTTTCAAAGTTGATAATACGGGCCAGTTTTCCATTGTCATGCCAACCTTTAGCTTCGCCATGAGCCTTGCCATCCATATAGGTTGTGATTGATTTCATCTGTCCGTTGTTCCACCACTCCTGAGCCTGCCCTTCCTGAACACCTGCTTTAAAATGATTAGCCATTTTTCGTTCACCATTTTCATGCCAAGCCAGTTCCAAGCCATTCTTTAAACCATCGGTGTATGTGCATTGGTATTTCTTGTTGTTATTGGGCCATTCGCTATTAACTAAACCTGAATAAGGGCCTGGGTTACTCATCAGGTATAGAATGCCATTATTCAAGGCGACCTCCTTGATGCTTGCAGCCTTGTTTTTTTCTGTGCCGTACGTTGTGCCAATAGGCTTAGCCGTTTCTCCCAATGCTGGCTCACGACTGCCGCCACAGGCCATCAGTAACAAGCTGATGCCAATGAAGCCTGCAAGCAATGGGCACGCTTTATTCATTCGGGGATATGATTTTTTTGGGAGCAGGCCCAGTATTTGATTGAGGTGGTGAGGCTTTGGAGGGGGGGCGATTTGTTAAGGGAGTCAAGTTGCCTTTGTGGGAGGGGCTTTTCCCGGATTGGCGTAACGGTGCTTTTGGTTTGCCCTTGGGAATCTCTATTTTGATCCCTTGATTATTCCATGCGGTTGCGCTTTTGCGAATACCTTGTGCCCATTGAAATTCATACTGTTTTTCCCCATTGCTGTGCCACCACGTTTCGATGCTATCGCGAATACCTTTTATGTAGGTTATTTCGTATTTCTTTTTCCCATCTTTAAAATATCCCGTTGCGACTCCATCTTTCTTATTTGCCTTATAGGTAACTGAATACAGTTTTGTCTTTCCATCATCGTACCAGGAAACCATTGGGCCCTCGAGAATCCCATTCTTAAATGTGCGAGCAGTGCGTCTATTGCCGTTTGGATATTTCCAGACTGCTGTGCCCGTGAAGGCTGGGGCTACATGAACGCGCGATCCAAGGCGGACGAGACGGGTCCCAGCAATCTCCTGATCAGAGTCGCGTGATTCACCAGGAGGAATCTTAGCCTCCGGCATGCACCCAAATTGCGCGCAGATTGCACCCAGCACAAATCGAAAAATCCATCTGCTCATCGGTTCATTTAGCCATCGTCATTGCGATATGCAAGCCCTCCGTTAACAAATGTAAGTAAATTGACCAAACGAATCCTTACTTTGGCTCGACGCCACCTGATCCCTCCGGTTTACTGCCGCTGGTGATCGATCAAGAGGAAGCCTTGGGAAACTTTATCTGTGATATCCAGGAGGCAAAGTGGTTGGCTTTGGATACCGAGGCGGACAGCTTGCACGCATACCCGGAGAAACTATGCTTAATTCAGGTGAGCATACCCGGTTGTGACCTGCTTGTGGATCCGTTGGCCGGCATGGATTTAGGCTGTTTTTTCTCGGCGATTAATCAGCACACCATCCTGATGCACGGCGCGGACTACGACATCCGATTATTTAAGATTGGCCACAACTTTGTTCCAAATCGAATCTTTGATACCATGTTGGCTGCACGACTGACGGGGCGCGCTCAATTTGGCCTGTCCAATCTTGTGAAGGATATCCTTGGGGTGCAGTTGGAGAAAACATCTCAGAAAGCCAACTGGGCGCGCCGCCCGCTCACGCCCAAGATGGAGGATTATGCGCGCAACGATACTATTCATTTGCGCGCCTTGGTTGATGTTCTTGAGGGAGATTTGCGTAAAGAGGGTCGGGTTGAGTGGCACCGCCAGGAATGTGCCCGGTTAGTGCGTGACAATTCCGCGATCAAGAAGGCAGACCCAGATCAAGTGTGGAGAATTAAGGGCTCGGCAAAACTATTTCCTAGGGGTCTTGCTGTCTTGCGAGAGATTTGGCATTGGCGTGAAGCAGAGGCCCGCAAACGAAATCGCCCGCCTTTTTTTGTTTTATCTCCAGGTACGATCATACAGATTGCCATGGCTGCTGACGAGAAAAAGCCAATTGGACACCTTCTGCCACATCGAATGCCGGAGCACCGCAAGAAACCGGTGCAGGACGCCTTTAATCGCGGGGTTCAGCTGAGAGCCAGCGAATGCCCTTCGCGACACAAGGCGCCACCGCGGAAGCACATCTCACCTGTCCAGAAAAAACGGGTGGCTGAAATTCAAGAGCGCAGGGACCGTCAAGCTCAAAATTTGAAAATTGATCCCACCATCATTGCTAGTCGCTCCGTGATGATTCGTTTAGCCTGTGAAGCCGATGACATTTTTGACGTTGTTCTCCCGTGGCAATTAGAGCTTCTTGGTGAGAGTTAGTCGGCACAGGCTGTCGCATTTTATGCTCAGACAAGTCCTTTGTGTGCGTGACTTGCCGCAAGCTTGCTGACTAGTTTGTGGACCTCCTGTGCCTGACGTTTGTGTGTGATGAGTGTAGCGTCGCTGGTCTGTACAATCACGCAGTCCCTCAAGCCGACCGCAGCAATGGTTGTGCGGTTCTTTTTTGGGCGTGTATCGAAAATTATATTTCTCGCAGCATCAACATGAATGAAATCAGCTTCAATGCAGTTACCTGCCGAGTCAGCCTTGATGTGGCGTGCCATGGCTGGCCAGGTCCCAAGGTCGTCCCATTCAAAATCCCCAACGGCGACTAGAACATTTTGCGCATGTTCCATTACGCCATAATCAAAGGAGATTTTCTTCAGGTCCGGGTAATCCTTGGTGAGCGCCTGCTTGAGTTTTCGAGGCGAGTCTGCCAACTTAAACCAACGCTCACAGGCTTCGTGCAATTGCTTTTGGTGCTTAAGCAAGCTTTCGATAATGGTGGCAAAAGAAAAAACAAACATACCACTGTTCCAAAGGTAATCGCCATTGCCTACAAAGTGTGCTGCCTTACTAAAATGTGGTTTCTCCGTGAAGCGATGAGCCACATGAAATGCGCACTTATATGCCTTGCGTCCTTTTGGGGCGGGAAGGTGATCTCCCATTTGAATATATCCATACCCCGTTTCTGGTGCAGTTGGCTTAATGCCAATGGTGACAATAGCTTGACCGCGAGCAGCTAGATCATAACTCTCCTCAAGAATCTTCTGAAATTTCTTTTCTCCCTTGAGGGGGATGAGGTGATCGGAGGGGAGAATGGCTATTACTCCAGTGGTGGCGCGTACGCCGATCAGTGCCGTAGCCAAGGTGATGGCTGTGCAGGTATCACGTCCGCATGGCTCGCCGATCACATTGTTTTTGGGGAGCTTTGGTAATTGTTTTCGGACTGCGGCAACCTGTGATTCACTGGTAATAACAAAAACATTATTGGCAGGAACAAGCGGTTTGATGCGTTCGAAAGTGTCCTGAAGAAAAGATTTTTTACCAAACAACGCTAATAATTGTTTCGGTGTTGACTCCCGACTCAGTGGCCAAAAGCGTTCGCCCTTCCCACCAGCCAAAATAACAACAAAACGTTCACCATTCGAATTTTTCTTTTTTGCGGGCATTTTGCTTATTTTATAGCTTCCACCATTTTTTTCACATATTTTGCCACTTGTTCCGGCATGTTCTGCGTATCACCATGTTCGGCTATCTGATTGACGATAGCACTGCCCACCACGATGGCGTCACAATGATCGGTTATCTGACGAGCTTGCTCAGGATTAGATATTCCGAAGCCGACGGCAATGGGCAAATCGGTCTTTGAACAAATCATGCTGGTCATGTCCGAGATGGTTGCGGGTACGCATTGTTGCATGCCCGTAACGCCTTCACGTGAGATGCAATAAATAAATCCACTGCCTCTACTTACAATCTCTCCTACTCGTTCTTTCGGGGTCGTGGGGGCAACCAACCAAATGCTGCAAAGCCCGGCGGACTTCATAAGCCCTTCATACTCATCAGCCTCTTCTGGTGGCAGATCTAATGCCAGCAGTCCATCTACGCCCGCCTCTGCCGCTTCATTGATAAATTTGCCCAAGCCGGGTTTGTGCATAAGGTTGAAGTAAATATAGAGGACAATAGGGATTTGGCTGTGTTGGCGGATCGAGGCCACACATTCGAGCAGCTTTTGTGGAGTGGTGCCGCTTGCTAATCCGCGTTGAGCGGAAAGCTGATTCACCAATCCATCGGCTAATGGGTCGCTGAAGGGAACGCCCAGCTCAAGAATGTCTACGCCAGCTTCATCGAAAGCTATAGCGAGTTCTTTTGTGGAGGATAAATTCGGATCACCGGCTCCGATGTAGGCGATAAACCCCTTATTTCCGGCAACTCTGAGATCAGTAAAGCACTGTTCAATGCGATTCATCTGCAGGCAGGATGTCAACTCCAGTCATTTGAAGCAAGCCGCAGTCCATCCAGTGTAAGCTTTGGGCGCACCGCATTGATTTCCGTGATGTTACGAGCGATAAGCGAAGCATATCCACCGGTGGCCACAACTGATAAGCGTCGGCTTCGCAGTGATGATTTAATTTCGCTGATCAGCTCCTTAACCAATCCTCGGTAGCCATGCACCGCCCCAATCTGCATCGCTTGCTTTGTGCTTTTTCCAATTACGCTCCTTGGTGTGTTAAGTTTAATTTGAGGCAAGAGGGCAGTCTTGTTATGTAAATATTCGGTTATCGCTGAAAGGCCTGGCGCGATAACACCACCGATATATTCGCCGTGGCCATTAACGATATCAAATGTGAGCGCTGTTCCGAAATCAACGGCAATCAAGGGGCTTCCGAATTCATCAAGGCCGGCACGTGCGTTCGCCAACCGATCAGAGCCAATCGATGAAGGGCGCGGATAATCGATCTGAACGCCACAGTTTTTGTGGGTTAACTTGTGAGTGTCGATTCCCATTTCACCGATTATTTTTATCGCTTGCCGCGTTGAAGAAGGCACTACGCTACTCACAATCGCTTGATCTAAATATGTTTTGCCAATAAAATTACTTAGCCATTTTTGACCGCGCTTATCGCTCCAGTAGTTTGTGGGCATTATGGCATCACGGCAGATCCGCAGTTCCGTACAGGTGCCGCAATGTGAATGGGTGTTGCCGATGTCGATCAGGAGCTTCATTTTATCAAGGCTACATCTCCGCCTGTCACGCGTTCCACGCGTCCGTGCTCGGTGCGCAGGAGTAAAGCCCCGGTCTCATCTAGTGCCTCGGCCCTGCCAATGATCCGCCGTTTCCCGATAGTAATTTTTACTTGCTTGCCTAAAGTGCTGCAATCACGAATCCACTCACTGGCAACCGATGTAAAATTGCCATTAAGAGTTCGCGAATAATCCCTGTCCAATTCGCGTAGAAATTCGATCGCTAAATCTGTTCTTGAAATATTGTTCTGAGTGGCAAGCTTAAGTGATGTTGCGGATGATTTAATTTCGTTTGGAAATTCACTTGCTGTTTGGTTAACATTGATCCCGATTCCAACGACCACATGGCGAATGTTGTCGAGTTCGGCGCTCATTTCCGTTAGGATTCCGCCAAACTTTTTTCCATCAATCATCAGGTCATTGGGCCATTTGATTTCAGGTCTGATGTCGGTTTTCTGTCGGATTGCGCGAGTCAATGCCGTTGCTGTTGCTGCAGTCAATTTTGTGCATTCGCTAGGGGTAAGTTTGGGGCGGAGCAACAAGGAGAACCAAAGGCCCCTTCGCGTGGGTGAAGACCATCGCCTTGCCATTCGCCCGCGGCCGCGTGTTTGCGATTCCGCAAACACCACCAAGCCTTCTTTTTGACCATTCATGGCCGCCTTCTCAACTTCGTCATTGGTGGAGGTTGATTGATCAAGTACGACTATCTCACGCCCAATTGCATTTACCTTTCCCAATCTTGAGGCAATATCGTCTGCGAACAACTGGTCAGGCAAACCAACGAGCTGATAGCCGCAATGTGGGCTGGCTACGATTTCAAAACCACTTTTGCGTAGGGATTCAATTTGCGCCCAGACCGCCGTGCGTGTGACTCCGAGTTGTTGGCAAAGATCAGCACCTGACACGCCGTGTTTTGCAGAATGTAGCGCGGCAAGTATTTGTGTTGTGGAGTTCACAGCACTACGTCCATTGAAATATCGACAGCTCTAGCTGAATGCGTTAGGGCACCCGCGGAAATGTAATTAACCCCAGTTTCTGCGACTTCACGGATATTCTTCAGAGTAATTCCGCCGCTGGCTTCTACTTGAGTACGTCCATTGATTAGCTTTACCGCCTCGCGTAATTCTTTAATAGTCATGTTGTCCAGCAGGACAATATCTGCCCCTGCCTCGGCCGCCTGCTTGGCTTGCTCCAGTGTGTCGGCCTCAACTTCAATTTTCATTTCTGATGAAGCTCGGCGCGCACGATTCACTGCTTCTGCAACACGATTTTTACCAGGCAGGGCAGCCAAATGGTTGTCCTTTATTAGCATCATGTCATAAAGGCCATGTCGATGGTTTCGCGCACCTCCGCATTGTACTGCGTATTTTTCTAACACCCGCCAGCCAGGAGTAGTTTTACGAGTGTCCAGAATCAGCGCGCCAGTGCCGCTTACTGCTTTGGCGTAACATGCTGATATGGTTGCGATTCCTGACAGGCGCTGTAAATAATTTAACGCTGTTCGTTCCCCGGAGAGCAATGACCGCAATTTGGCGCTAATGGTGATAATGGGTTCTTCTGGTCGTATTTCCTCACCATCGTCAAAGTGCGTTTCGATGGATGCCTCATTATCGAGTTCACTGAATACGGCTCTTGCCACTGCAACGCCCGCTACTGTAAGTCGTTCACGTGCTACAATTATGGCCTTCCCAATTACATCAGGTGAGATTAACGCCTCAGTGGTGGCATCACCCTGTCCGATGTCTTCGGTAAGCGCGTTAACAATATGTTGCTTGATTAGCATGTCATTAAGAACAGGCACGGCGTATTCTTGCGAGGGCACGTTATCAATGGCAATGGCCATTTGTTGACTGATCTGGAAAAGTCGTGCCTTCGGTTGCGTTTTGTGCCATAACTCGTTGATGGCGAACATCATCATTCGTCCGAATTGGCACTTGCCTGAAAAATCAGTGACCGACGAGAAGGATTACCGTAATCGACGGCAGTTCTTAAAGGAGATGGGACTTGCTGCCGGTGTCGGAATCTCGGGGGCTGCTTTAGCTGCCGCACCCAATTTTAAACTTTATCCCGGCAAGCGTAACCCTAAGTACAATCTCCCTGCAGCTCGTTTGACCAAAAATGAGTGGGCGCTCGGCTACAATAATTTCTACGAGTTCACCACTCAAAAGGAATTGGTGCGGCATCCCTTCTATATGGAAAAGTTCAAGATCGATCCTTGGCAAATTGAAGTCACCGGACTTTGTGATAAGCCGTTCAGAATCAGTGCTCAACAGCTCATTGCTGATATGGGACTGGAGGAGCGGGTGTATCGCTTTCGCTGTGTTGAGGGCTGGTCCATGATTGTGCCTTGGTCTGGATTTACATTGCGCAAGATTATCGAAAAAGCAGCGCCCAAGAAGCAGGCGCACTTTGTGAAGCTTACTACGGCAATGAATCTAAAGCAAATGCCCGGCATTGCGCGTTTGCCAACTTATCCATGGCCTTACACTGAAGGGTTGAGGTTGGATGAGGCGATGCATGAACTTACATTTGTTGCCACTGGCATGTATGGCAAGCCGTTGTCAAAACAAAATGGTGCGCCCGTCCGATTGGTGGTGCCGTGGAAATATGGTTATAAGAGCATCAAGAGCATTGTGAAAATTGAATTTACTGCGAAGCAACCCAAGACGCTGTGGGAAACCTTGGCTCCGGACGAGTACCCATTCGAGTCCAACGTGAATCCAGCAATTGCGCACCCCCGTTGGTCGCAGGCTACTGAACGGTTAATCGGAACCGGACTTCGAATACGCACTGTAATGTACAATGGCTACAAAGAAGTGGCTCCACTGTACGCGCGCCGTTAATTATGCCCCTGCCAATCATCTCTGTCGCCCAAATGCGCGATTGGGAGGAGCGCACTTGGGAAGAGGGTGTTTCCCGAAAGTCCGTCATGGCCAATGCCGGCCTGGCGGTGGCTCAAAGTGCTTTGGCGATGACGCCTGAAGGGGGTGGGGTTCTGCTTGTTGCCGGCAAAGGGAACAATGGTGGAGATACACGCGTAGCCGCCGCAAATTTGCCTGGGCGGCTGCAGGTTTTACTCGATGCAAAAGATGCAGTATCTGCCCATAGGGAATTTAAACATGCATTAGATCAACACCCTGATTTGATTGTTGATGGATTGTTCGGTATTGGTTTAGATCGGGATCTCGATGAAGATCATTGCGACCTGGTGCAAGCAATGAACGAGTCAAAAATTCCTATTCTCTCCATTGATTGTCCGAGTGGTTTGAGTGCAGATTCGGGTGATATTATGGGTGCCGCCATCATGGCCAAGCGAACCATCACTTTGGGTTCTCCAAAATTCGGGCTGCTGCAACCCCGTGCATATGACTTCGTGGGGGTGCTTGAGGTGGCTGATAGCATTGGATTGTCAAGTACGCCTCCAATCAGCGAACAGCTTTGGTTGACGTCCGCCGACATGCACGGAATGCCTCCAGAAAAGATGCCAACTGGTCACAAGGGAGTTTACGGTCATTTGGGCATTATTGCCGGCAGCACAGGCTACCATGGTGCAGCCTGTCTCTGTGCACGAGCAGCATTCCGCGCCCGCCCCGGTTTGGTAAGCGTGTTTACGCCAGTACATCAAGCGGTCGCCTCACATCTGCAGTCAGCGATGGTTCATCCATGGAGCAATGATGTCACCGAGCTGATGGGAGCGTGTACTGCCATGGTGATTGGGCCTGGTCTGGCAGGACCTGATGTGCCTGGCGATTTGCGAACATTGGCCTGTAAAATGTGGCGCGAATCTCAAATACCAATTATCGTTGATGCGAGCGCGCTAGATTGGCTGCCTCACGGCAAAACTCCTGAAAATTCCATCCGTGTATTAACCCCGCATCCGGGTGAAGCTGCTCGAATGCTCAAATGTAAACCCGCCGAAATCCAGCAGGATCGCCTTGCGGTAACGCGCGAATTGGCAAAAATCTACGATGCGACGATTGTCCTGAAGGGGCGCCATACAATTATCGGGCAAGCTGATGGCTCTGCCTTAGTGAACCCAACGGGCAATCCGGGATTAGGGCAAGGTGGAAGCGGGGATGTGCTGGCGGGGTTTGTTGGTGGGTTTCTAGCCAATCCGCAGTTTCGAAAACGTTCAGTGCAAGCCATAGCATACGCGGTGTGGCAACACGGAAAAACTGCCGATCAATTGACAGTAGGCGGAAATTACTGGGGCATGGAAGATTTGATAGATGCTTTGGGGGATTCTGTTTTTTATTGAAAAAGTTATATTTTGCAGTATTGTCAGAATCCGGATGGGGAGGTTGTTAATAGTATTTCTTGTGGGAGTGGTGAGTGCGCAGGAGGGGAAGAGCGTCTTCAAAATTGGTTTAAATGAGGGGCGGGCTACAATCACAGCAATCGGCGTTGCGTCGATCAATCATCAGGGCATTGTCTTTAGTTCAGCACCTGGAATATCTGATTCCATTCGTTATAAATGGACCGATTTTTCTGCAAAAGGATTGATGGAACTTCAGCGAGTGCTCCCTAGAGAGCGGGCGTTTCAGCAAAAGCGAGGTATTGATAAGGCCGGATATCTTCAATTGATTTCTGATGAATTGAAGAAAATAGAACCACCGCCAAAACCTGCTGCTCTAAATCCAATTTCTGCCGAGCCCGAGTCGGCGGTGGTTAAAATTGCGCAAGCCATCCCAGTAATAACTACGCCGGCAGATTCGGTCCCAAAACTAAAAGATCCACCAGCAACCGCTCCCCTGATTTTGCCTAAAAAACATCACAAACCCAAAATGGAAACAGAACCTGAAACAGTGTCAGCATTCCAACTTATTAAGACCATGGATGATTCTCCATTGCCTAATTATCGTCCGAGTTACGGGGGTGTGTTTTCAGTCATTTCCTCTCCAGCAGGTATTTTACTCGTTTTGATAGTGATGGGATTCAGCGTGTATGCTGGCAATGAAATTGCTCGCTTTCGCAATCGCCCCAAAGGTCTTGTTTGCGGGATATCAGCGCTTTTCCCAGTGGTTGGCCCCGCGATCTTCCTCTTGTTGCCGGATTTGGAAGCTGAGCATGAAGGCGAGGCATCTGAAACCAGTGATCCTTTACTAATTGAAAAATCTGATAACTTTGAAGCAAGGGAAACTGGAGTATCTGGGGCCGCTCATAATCTCCAAATTATAGACAATATTGACTCGAATTCACCGTATCTTGACCATAGTTCTGAGGAAACACATTTTGAGCCGGACCCTCAGGATCCACCCGGAAGTGCGACATGCCTTTCTCATCACATGTCAGGTGACCCTGCTGCCAACATCACGAAATTGTATCAATCACCGGAGCACCAGTTTGATTATGAATTCTTTAACCGGTTTTTTCGCCGATTCATCAACGCGCAACCGGATAATGGTCAGAGACTCATCCTTCGTACTCATGGCTTGGAATATTCAGTTCATTATATAACCGAGCTTGCCCCCGCCACACTAAACATCATATACCCGGCTGGTGATGATTGGTCTGAGGCCACAATCGAATATGGAAACTTGGAAGAGGTCGAGATAGCTGGTCCAGGAATATAGAAATGAAAACAATTTTATTACTTGGTGCACCAGGGTCCGGCAAAGGCACCCAGGGGCGCATTTTGGGCCAAATGCCTAATTATTTTTATTTTGCATGTGGGGATGTTTTTAGAAATCTGCGTCCGGAAAATCCGCTAGGCAAAAAATTCATGGAATACTCTAGCAAGGGAGAACTTGTGCCGGATGAATTAACCGTGGAGCTGTGGCGAAAGCATCTGGCTGTTAGCGCCTCGAAGGGCGAATTTCACCCGGATCACGACTGGTTGGTTTTAGATGGTATACCCCGAAACCCGCATCAGGTGGAAATGATGAGCGAGGTTACTGATGTTCGTGCAGTCCTGCATCTGGCGTGCAATGACATGAGCAAGATGGAGGAGCGTATCCAGCGGAGAGCCATTAAAGAAAATCGTATGGATGATGGTAATGTTGAGGTGATCCATCGTAGGTTTGAAACATATACACGGGAAACTCAACCTGTGCTGAGTTGCTATGAAGACGAAATTGTGCACGAGATAGATTCAACAAAATCGCCTGTGAGCGTTTTGCGAGATGTCTTGAACGTTATTGTGGGATTGGAATCGGCCACCTAATGCGTTTGCGCACATTGTATATGGGTACGGCTGAGATTGCATGCGCCTCGTTAAAAGCCCTATGCGATTTCCCAACTTGTGACATAGTGTGCGTCGTCACTCAACCAGACCGCCCTAGGGGGCGTGATATGAGGACACATTCTTCGCCCGTTAAAGGATGTGCAGAAGAGTTGGGATTACCTGTTCTTCAACCCCCAACACTCCGCAACGATGAAATTATGGAGCAACTCCGCTCCTTTCGCCCTGACCTGCTTGTCGTGGCAGCATTCGGTCAAATTCTACCTCAAATGATTTTGGATTTGCCTGAATATGGGGCGGTGAACATTCATGCGTCGATTCTCCCGAGGCATCGCGGCGCTGCCCCAATCCAGTGGGCTATACTGGAAGGCGATAAGGAAACTGGCATGACGTTGATGAAGATGGATGCGGGCCTTGACACGGGCGACATGATTGCAGTTTCACAAACACGAATTTTGGAAACAGATAACTCAAAAACTCTGCATGATCGATTAGCTGGTATGGGCGCTTCGCTAATCACCAATACTTTGCCAGATTATTTATCCGGGAAAATAATCCCTAAGCAACAGGATGAATCTCTTGCCACATACGCGCGGAAGATCGCAAAGAATGATGGCAAAATAGACTGGTCGTTGCCGTCAATTGAAATTCAAAGGCGTGTCCGGGCATTTACACCTTGGCCTGGAGCCTTTACGAACCTGCCCACGAGACAAAAGCCTCTCTTGAAGATTTCTGTGGCAAACACTTCTGAATTATCGGGGAGCGTAGGTGAAATTATATCCATTACTGAAAATAGTATTGTTGTGGCATGTGGTAATGGATCATTAGAGATAACGGAAATTCAACGAGAAGGGGGCCGTGTTATGAAGGTGAAAAATTTTCTGAATGGTTGCCCGTTAGAGCTCGGGATGGTTCTCGGCAGTGTTTAAGGGTGTGGAATTGGGGTTGTCGTCAATGGAGGTGTTATTGTGTTGAGGCAACCAGTTCTATTTCCTTTTCGCCGACATGGCGTGGCCCGGTGGCGGTTAAAGCGCGAATCTTGA
>CAZTTU010000069.1:0-13281 GCA_964616045.1 uncultured Verrucomicrobiota bacterium
GAGCTTCGGCGGGTGGAGCTTCGGCGGGTGGAGCTTCGGCGGGTGGAGCTTCGGCAGCTTGTGTGGCGGCCTGTTGTTGTTCGAAAACTGAGTGATGTAATTGAACAATAGTCTTGCGCATGAAAGATCGGGTTAATACTGCGAAGCCCAACGCGCCCAGAAGCGCACTGATCACGGACTTTCCCGGATCATTTCCGTTCACTAAATTCAGGCCGTAAACTAGCGCAAAGCCGGCGATGCCGGCAGTTGAAATAAAATGTTGCATTACTTGCCGATTTAGGCGGATAGGCAGCTCCGCCAGTTACCCTTAATTCGACCGTATTCATGGAATCTTTAGCTGGGAAAACGGGGCCAACCCCTGATTAAGGGGCGGCCACGGGCTTCAGGTCAGTGGCGTAGTGGACGCTGGTGTTTTCTCCATCCATGGAAATCACATGCAGTGAAACCAGTTGAAAAGCGTCGCGATAATTCCCTGATACCGAGCTATCGGGCTGACGCACCAAACGGCAGCCGACGACCAGATGTAGGGTTCCCTTGAGCGTTCGGGCTATCGCAGGCTCATAGACGCGTGGCAGCAACCAGCCTGGACGACCCTCCTTCTTGTGTTCCGATTCGAAGGATTCGCGAATCTTGGTCACGTGCAGCACCCCCGTCTTGAAGAAGATCGGGTGTGCCTCATACTGGTGAAGCAGCGTCAATTTGGTCGGTGGGGTTTCCCATGGACGAAACAGTCCTCCCACAGTTGCGAGTGATGCCGCTGGGGAGGGTAATTCCGGCACGACAATCGGCGTGTGTTCGGGCTTGTGTGTGTCGGGCGCTTCAGGTGCGGGTATTGCGCTGGGTTTCTCCTCCAGCTTCAGTTCGAAGACCGCCCCGCCCTTCACCTTTCTGCCAGAAGCGTGGATTGCACGACATTGTTCGAGCAACAACTTCACCGTGGCCGGCAGGGGTGCGTTGGGGTTGGTTGACAGGCGCTCGAGCCATGGTTCGGCTGTGTCCAGTTGGCCCATGCTAAAGTGGCACAAAGCCAAGCCCAGTTGCACGTGAAGGATTTTTTCGTGCGCGGGATGTTTGGCAATGAAATCCAAGTACGCCTTTGAGGCCTCCAGAAAATTACCGGTATTGTAAAGTTTATTGGCTTTGTAATAGTCATCCAGAGTGGAAGCCGCAGGCTGCACCACAGCAGGGGGCGGAGCAATCGGTGCCGGAAGTACGGGCTGACGTACAGGTGGTGCTACTGTAGGTTTCGAAGTTCTCGCTTCTGTAACGAGCATTTCCGGCAGCACAAGGAATTGCTTGGTGTCGATGTTGTAAATGAATTCGCTCTTTGCGATCAAGTAATGCACCTTGCTGGTAGCGTTTTTCATCGAGGCGATACGTTGGTTGTACTGTTCCAGTGTTTCGAATTCGCCCTTGGGAGTCATCTGCTCAGTAGACCAGTTTGTAGGCAAGCCATTGAGCGTACCGAGGGCCTTGGAGACATCGCGTTCAAGGTGATAGATATCCGGCTGGACTTTTGCGCGCGACCAGTCCACCGCCGTCGCCGGTTGAACCAGCTGATACGTCACCGGCTCCGTCGGACCCTTGGCCAATGGTGTTTGGGTCAGGGCTGGCGCTGGAGTTTTACCGTTCGCACTGACTTTTGGTGATGCCGGCTCCGCATTGGCGGTACCATTTGGTGCCGCAGGTGATGAATCCACCTCCAGGTTGGCCTGATCGGGAGTCCACAGTTTTGCAACAGTGTGTTTGGCAAAACACCCTGTCAGTCCCAGCATTCCGGCTACAGCTACGACCATAGTGAGGTATTTTAGCATTAACGTGTTCATGAGAGCTTCCAGTAACTATCGTCTAATCGACAATCTCTCCCCCATATTTAGCCGTGAATGGGAAAAAAGCGATTTAATTCCCTAAACTTACTTAATCCCATGTGCCAGTCGCGGTCCCACGGTGTGGCCAGCATCCACCACCAGAGTATGGCCTGTCACTTTGTCCGTCCTCACCATCGCGAGAATCCCCTGTGCAATATCCTTAGGAGTACTCACTGCATCCAATAGACCCTCGGCCGCTTTTGCCGTTCTCGCCGTTTCGTAATCCGCTCCCAGTCCCTGCTTGAGCCAGTCTCCCTCAATAAACCCCGGTGCCACCGCATTTACCCGGATCTCTGGGCCAAGGGTTCGTGCCAGCGCAATGGTCATGTTGATGAGTGCCGCCTTGGAGGCGGCGTACGGGATGCAACTGCCTGCACCCGCAATCCCCGCCACACTTGCCGTGTTCACGATCACCCCACCTCCATTCGCGGCCAAGTGTTCCCTTGCGGCCCGGGCGCACTGGAACGGCCCCTTTAGATTCACCGCGAACAACCGCTCCCACACCTCATCCGTCACCGACTCCAAGTCGGAGAAGTCAATGAACCGCGTCGTCCCCGCATTGTTGACCAGGATATCCAGTCGACCAAAAGCGTTCGTCGCCTCGGCCACCAGTTTTCGGCAGGATGCATCTACTGCCACATCTCCCTGCACAGCAATCGCACGCACTCCTGTCTCTTGGCAGGCATCCACCACCTGTCCGGCCGCTTCTGCTGAGGCATTGTAATTTACCGCCACATCACATCCCGCGCGCGCCATCATTAAAGCCGTCGCCGCTCCCACGCCGCGCGAGGCACCTGTCACCAAAGCTGCTTTGTCTTCAAGTTCCATGCCTCGTCATCACCCAATCAACTTCACCAGTCCATCCGCCGAAACGGGTCCATGCATTGTCCCAGACTCCACGCAATGATAGGTCACCTCAGGAGGATAAACTTAGAGTAATAAGTGTCAATCCGCTTGGCACTCACTTGGGGGGAACTCCACGCGGCGAGAACAATATGAAGGCGGCAAACGCACGCGACAACCTATCTGGCTGAACTTGAGGCAGGGGATTAAGCTCCCTTACTTCAATTCCTTGATGCGCAGGGAGCGCCAGTGGATTTGGGCGCCGATCAGTTCCTTTTTATTGCCAATACCATGAACCTGCAGGCCGATAAAGCCATTGGCAGTGAGGTCGTCCTTGAAATCTGCGCGTGGCACGCCGTTGAGCCAGGTCTTGATGGAATCACCACGGCACTCCACTCGCACCTTGTTCCATTCGTTTGGCTTGTAGGTTTTTTGGCCGGCCTTGGTGAAGGCTGTCCCATCGCCACCGCGTAGACCGGGAAAGAGCCAGCCTCGTCTGCCTTCATCATAGATGCCGGCGCTCCACATGCGGTCAGGCTTGTTGGGGTCGATCTCGACCTGATAGCCGTGCACGCGCCCGGCCGGGAATTTCTTGGTCTTGCCGTTTTCTAGGATCTTGGTCACTTCCTTGTCATATGCGTTGGAGCGAATCTGCACTCCGGAGTTGAGGCGGTTATCACACTTGTATTCGTACTCCAGAATGAAATCACCATAGAATTTCTCGGTGCACATGAAGGAATTGGGAGTACCGGGGACAGCGGTGCCAATGACTTCGTTGTTGACCACGGTGTACTTGGCTTTACCACCTTTCTGCGTCCAGCCGGTAAAGTCCTTGCCGTTGAACAGTGGCACAAAGCCTTTTTCGCCAGTGGCAGAGTGGAGTCGTGTCCCAAACCCCGCGACAGTGAGGGTAAGCAAAAAAATGAAGCGGCTCATGCGCGTCAGCCTAAAGGCGCGCGGTCCGGGGGTCAATACATCAACCTAAAACCTCGCTTGCGGCCTAAGGGTGTTTTCTCGAATTTGTCGCGGCCGGCCGGCGTCACGCGGCTGCGGCGCAAGTCGAGGTAGCTGAGGCTGGGCAACTCGCCAAATTTCATCAGGCCGGGGTCCCCAACCCGAGTGTAGGAGATATTAAGCTTCTCCAGTTTCTTGAGATCCATCAGATGTTCCATCCCGGCATCGGTGATATTGTTACGGCCCAGTTCCAGCTTTCGCAGGTTGGGCAGTTTGCCGATGTGCTTCAGGCCCTCATCGGAGATTTTGGTGTTCACCAAGTTCAAGACTACTAAATCCGTAAGCTTGGCAATTCTGTCGACGCCAAGGTCAGTCAGTGGCACGGAGGGGAGAAGCAGCTGCTCGATTTTGCCGGTTTGCTTGTTGGCCACGTACTTGGCCTTGTAGGATATCTCATAATACTCGGCGATTGCCTTCTGCTCCTCAAGTGTTGCCGCAGCTGAAGGCTGCGCATTATTCGTAGTCGTACCGGCTGATTCGGAAGAGCCACACCCCCCCAAAAACAGCAATCCAATCGTAACTAATGGCAGCTTGTAACACATGGCCTTCACCAGCTCTTTGGAGCGTAGCAAGTATCACCCTGGAAGCAAGAATAGAAACCTTGGCTCAAGGAAAAAAAGACTCATAATAAAGAAAAAACTCCAAAATATTGTAATTAACTGCTTTGAAGGCCTGAAGGTGTTAACCCAAGAACCTTATGGACAATAGACGCCCTACATTCGACCCAATACTCGGGTTATTTTATGGACAGTGCGGGAGCAAAAAATCTCCTATTTACACGGGTTAGAGGCTCCATTGCCCGCTACTTTGGGGTTGATCATCTTCGGCAGTATGTTGACAAACTTATCACAGTGGGATTCAAAGGCATTTGCGGGGCTTTTTTATTGCCAATCGGGGCCAGTTTTGTTAATAACTCCCGCCAGTGGCACCCCAATCCATCTCTGGATAGGTGTGCTGCGTACCACCCCTGCCACCGTAGGTTCTCCTTGTCCCTGCGGTGGCTTTTTTTATCTCTATATTCCCGTAAGAAAAGATCATTCTCGAGCGATGTACTGATAGAATGTTCTTCGCCCTTGCAACCATCTCGGCTATTCATACTGGCTGGAACCTTGGGTTGTCTCCGAGCGCATGCCTGTTCCTCTGGTTGTTCTTTTGCGGAGCCGGCCGTTTACTCGACCTGATTTTTGTTTCCTCCTTGGCACTGTGCCCCACGCCACGCACTGAAACGATCTATGCCAAGCGCGCTGCCCATGTCTGTCTCTCTCGCTCCGCGGCACACGCACATTAATTTGGGGATTGGTGGTGACACTAAATGGTGCCCATGACAGGATTCGTCCCCATCTTCTATGCGCCACCGTCGGTCATTGGCAATGAATTGAATGTGTTGGCTAGAAGTTCACCCCATCCCCAAAGCGGCTAAGACGGCATAGAGGTCTTTCACTCCACCGACCATACTCGCCTCGAGGCTGGCGTAAATTTTGTGATTACTTGCTAGGGCAGCGACCCTTATTGACTGACCGGGACGCTTTCGAATGAGTCTGGAGCGATACGATGGTGGGCTTGGCCGTCAAAAATATAGAGATTGTCACCCCAAGCGCACATCCATTGGGCAGCGGCCCAGTCATTTTTGCCTGTTTTGATTTCTAGCGATGTCAGGTTTATACTGTGCAGGGTGCCATTATTTAATATGTGGACGCGATCCCTTGTTGCGGCCACAAATTGCGCCCCTGACCAGTCACCGACTAGGAATTTGGACTCCCAGTTGTTTGGGTTCACTTCAAATAACCGGGAGCCGGTGACAACATAAAGTCGCCCATCCCCCCCGTTGCGAACGTTCTCAACAGCACACATGCCCTTGACATCGGTCCATTTTTTTGGAGAGGACTTGTAGCTCCACGAGTGGGGGGTGATCCTGTCAAGCAGACCATCTTTCATAGCATACAGGCTGCCGTCAAGATGACAAACATAATCAGGCTCATTCCATCGCGCCTTCGGCGGGTTCAGGCGACTTTCGGTTTTTTTGCCATTTGCCCAGTCGTAATTGCTGGTCTTTTGGCACCACTTGGGATTGGGCGGCTTGGGGTGGAGAATGGTGGGATTCGCAAATACTGTGTGCGCTTCCCCGGTAACTGACCAGATGCCAACATAATGCTCCCCAATGATCTGGTTGTTGAACATCGTCAGATCATCAGCTGTTGTCATCAACGAAATCCCCACTGCTTTTGGGTTTACAAAAATATTGTTGGCAATCCTAGAGGAGGCGTGGTTTTCGGGAAAATTGAGAGCTGCGCAATACCATCGTGGGTTTTTGTCGTACAGGTCGTGATTGAGAATAAAATTGTCATCAATGATCATTGTTGATTGTGGGGGGGATTCCCGCACATAGATGCTGTGCCGAGTGGCGTGTTCGATAAAGTTATTTGCGATCAATACGTTACCAATCTTGCGAGTGTGTATTCCGTATCCCCATCCAGCTTCGGTTCCTACCGTATGGGACACAATATTGTTCGTGATGCGCACATCTCGTATGACACCATTGTTGGTGGCCAGAAATATGCCAACGGCAACATGATCAACCTTGAGGTTTGTCAGGATGATATTTCGGGTGTTGGTGGTGCCTGAGTTGTTGCCTATCCCAGCAGTGTTGGTTTTCAGTGGAGGCGTGCCTTGGATGTGCAGGTTTTCAATCTTAAGACCTGCAACGTTGGTGCCGATAAAAAATCCGACATCAACGTCAGGAGCCAGCTTGATGGTTGTCTTGTCCCGGCCTGATCCCATGATGATTAGGCCGCGCTTGTTTTGAATCAGGATACCTTGACCATATGGCTTGAGTGCGCGGAGATGAAATACGCCCGGTGTGAGCTTGATAATGGTGTTGTGATTTGCCTCCTCAATTACCGTCCTGAGGTCGTGAGACGGAGAAACCAGAATATGTGGTTTAACGGGTGTGGCGTTGGCTGTAGGCGATTCAGAAAGGGTTGGCTTGAGAGTGGATATCACCTTCTGTTCCTTATCTCCTTCGCCGGTTTTCTTCACAGGTGAGGCAACATGCGTTGACGGTGCTTTTGATTCGTCCTCACGAATGAAGGAAATCCAAATTCCCGCCAATAGGGCTAATAATCCTGCGCCAGCGCCAATACTGATCAGCGCCTTCTTTTTACTTTTAACCTCTTTGACGATCGGTACCCCTTGTGACTCGGCACCAGAAGGAGAGAGAGGCGACGATGTAACAGCACCCCCAGGCATTACGACTCCCGGGATTTGACCAATCGGTTTCCAACCAGTCATACCATCCTGCCAAGCCAGATCCGTGGGCAGAAGTATGCCGCTTGCCAAGTAGTCATTCACTTCCTCAAGGTTGTATGGCCCGTACCGAGCTCCGCTTCTGTCAACGTGAACCTGCATGCTTCAGTAGATTAAAGGCTGTCCTCCCCACACCTCACCCGGGCACCAGAGTTAGTAAGGCTGTTAGAACGACCCTCATCCCCTCCACTTTTACACCACCACCGGCCACTGGCAATGAATGAATGGGAGGCACGCCCGCGCCAAGGCTGGCGTCAATGGTGGGGGGCAGCAGGGGGGCGTTAGAGGGTAAATAGGGGGACTGACTTGCCCTTTGTCTATCAACGGAACAGCCCAGGTGTCCACGCTTGAAGTCCTGCAACAACTACAACTGCAAGCTGCGGCCTAAATAAGCAAGGCGACGAACGCAAGGGGATTCCGGCCGCGAGGAACACGTGATAGAATTTGATGGAGCAAAACTCCAACTCCCGTATCACACCGATTACTCCTGCATTAGCCAAACCCGCAAGAATTCAAGCCACCTTGCCCAATGGCTATTCGATGTCTTGGGTGAAGAGGTGCCGGTATTTGGTCTCTTAATCTTCCCCAGCTGGGGTCTTTTCTCACGCGCTAGATGGCGGAGAAAGTCCGTGCCCAAAACTCTGTCTCTGTCAAAAGAGGCCCCGTTGGTGGATTACTTCGCCGCCTTTCCGGGATTGGACGCCGGGGCAAAGTTCAACAACACCGGGTTCTGGCAGCAACCCATTCCAGTGCACAAGAGCCTGTCGGTTGCACAGGATGATGTGGTGATCTACGACGCCGAGGGATACGCCTTGCTTCATGATTTCCTCAAGCAGAGCGGTGTGCGGCACGTACTGCTGATGGGGTACAACACCGACATGTGCGTCTGCACCACGACAGCCGGCTACGAGAACCTGCGGCGCGACTTCAACGTGTTTCTTGTCGGCGATGCCACCATTGCGACCTTCCCCGAGCAACCTGATCCATCTGTAGCTACCAGTGCCGCAGTCACCTTTGCATCATTGAAGGTAATGATCACACAAGTCTCGTGGGTCAAGCCTCACTGATCCAAACCATCCGTTACCACCCACCACAAATACCAATAAAGGGAATGGGTACGGCACAGCAGCCTGGAAGCCAGGGTGCCGGGTGAGATCACGACGACGGTGGCAGATTTGCCGTCCATGCCCGAGACGATTGGCAGACGTGAGGTGGATTTGTTGATGAACTAGGCTCGTACAGTGTTGCCAACGCAGGAGGGATGGGTAGGCTGTCGGTACCATGAAAAATACCGACTTCAAATCACTGATCATTGGCATACTTCTGATCACCACCGTGTTCTTTGGAATAGGGGCGACGGGAGTGAATGACAAGCAGGAGTGGGAGATCACTTCAGCCAGTTCCCTGCTAATGCCCGGAACAGAGCAGTACATAATGAATATTGGCTTGCCCTATGTTAATCCAGCAACGGGGTTTAACGAGATCAAAAAACCGAGAGAATTATGGCACGAAGCCGCTGATGGAGCCGAACCATTTGCCGTTGGAGATGACACCGTTTATTTCCGCAGGCGCATCAAGTAACCACCCCCGCCAAAAAGCTCCCGCTCACAAGGAGGTGAATGGGGAGGATTAATTGTTGGAAGATGTGCGTCCGGGCTGACGAAGTTGGGCTCGGGTGAAGGGTGGCCTCGGAAGAACGGGGTAATAATAAGGAGCGGTATAGACGGGATAGACAACAACCGGGACTCCCACTACCACCTTCTCCCCACACCCAACACAAACCAACAGCAACAATATAATTAAAGCTCTCACACCCCCGATCATACCCACGCCAAGGCTGGCGTCAATGGTGGGGCAGCAGCAGGAGGGGCGTTAGTCGAAGTCGTCGTGGATTATGCACTTGGGCAATGCCTTCTGTAATTCTCCATCATTATCGCCTTCGCACACGGCGTCTGTCCCCGATCTCCCTCAAGAGCGGGTGGTAAGCCACGATCCACTGCGTTTCGGGTCAGCGTCGCTGAGAGACATTTCCAGGCGCGTAAACGACGGTGGACTGAATCGAGTAGTTGCAAACGCAACCGGAACTGGCTTCAGCCTGGAAAAGCACGCCATTGGCTGGGATCATGTTGATCCAACAACCAGGTCGAGTCGCGGCAAACAGCTCGGTGCTCCGATCGCGTTCGTCATGGGCGGCAGCGCCGCCTGATCGGTAGAAGAAAGTGTGACTTCCGGCCGTGACAGGACCGCATCCACGCCGGATCATGGTGGTCTTCCAGCGTGGTTCGAGTTTTCCCGTTTTCGCGTTCTTCTGCATCATCACTTTGCCATTGCGCTTCATGTAATGCGGCTCGCCGGTCTTCAGGGCGAAGGCGTACGGAGATGCGTGAATCGTATCGCCAACAATCAGCGGCCTAGTGGTGTTGTTCGTCTCGCGAGCCCACAGTTGACGCCCATCCCTCATCGCCAGCGCCATCATGCGTTTTCTCGGGTTATGATAATAGGCGTCGGGAAAGTGCCCGCCGAAAAGCAGCACTCCGTCGTGCGCCAGGCCCATCATCTGGTTGCCACCGCAGTCCGCAAGATCGACATCGCGCCGCCACGCGAGCGCCCCGGTTTTCAAGCTCACTGCTGTGACCGTCCAGATATCCGGCTTCATCGCAAGTGGCTCGGTATTTTTCCCACGGCGACGATCCCTGGAGATATAGGCATAACCAACACGCTGATTCTCAAGCTTCTCCTCAGTCAACTCACCCGTGTCGGCAAAAAAGATCTTCCCGTTGCTGACTGCGATCGTGTTTTTACGAATGTTGACACCTCGATGAGTCCAGAGCAACTCACCGCTCGCGAGGTCGCAGGCGAAAACCGCGTTACTGAACGGCGCTTGTTCAGAGGCAAGCCACTCGGTTACGTTCTGCTTTGACACTGAACCAATTATGGTTCCATCAGCGACTGCGACGTATCCCCACAGGTACCCTTCTTCAACAGCGGCTGGCGGAATGGTGAAGGCACGCAACGTCTCGCCGGTGAAACGATCAAGTTGATGACAGGTGGCGCCAGCCGCGACGAACAGACCCTGGTGATTCAGCGCCAGATTGCTAACGCCATAAGAAAGACGAATCCGGTAGGCACCGGGAATCTCACGCCGCCAATACTGCGAGCCGTTGAAGACATCAATGCAGGCTACATAGTTTCGAGTCACTCGCCCTTGATACGTATGACCGCGCTTGCGTCCAGGCTTAACGACCTCTTCCTGTTGCAAATAAGCGCGTCCTTCGAGGATCAGCGGCGCAGGAACTTTGTGATGGCGGTCGGTTTGGATTACAGTACTAGGTTCACCATACCACAACACGTTTAAAGGATTCCCAACCAGCTCATCTCCACTTGAGGCAGTGTTCCCCGCGTTGGCGTATTGATGGGTCCAGTCGCCGGCCCCCGCGAGTCCACCGCGAATCAGCCGGCCAGACGCCTCGGTCATGTCCTTCTCTGTCGCGATCGCTTTAAGCAGGGCGAGGGCGGAATCAGAACCCGAGTCTGGCCACTGCGCAACAGTGCCGCCCCAGGGCCGAAGCACTTGATGCAGGGACGCCGCCAACGTCGGCCGAGCAAGACCGCTGACATCGACGAGGAGAATCGAGTTGAAACAGTATTGTGGGTAGGTGAGTTGCTCGGCAGGCATGTCTGACATCGCGTCAACCCAGATTCGTGTGCCGTAGAGGCCGGCGTCGATGCAAGCGAGTCGCAGGGCTGTGGCGATGTCTTTGTCAGCGACCATACAATGAAGTCGAAACTCGGTATGTTGGCAGATCGCTTGAATGGTGGTGATGTCAGGAGCGCCCACCAGCAGGGCACGGCCTTTGAGCAGCGACGTCGGCAGCGGCGCCGGCAACTCTCTGGTCCCTGATGGCGCGTCGGCGATCAGTTCCGCCGTTGGAGTCGTCCTCCTCGAGGATCCGAAGGCAAGGATATCGCCTGTGCTGGTGCTAACAAATAACTGCCCACCTGTTGCCGCCAGTCCCGTGGCACTCACGCCGGCGACCAACTCAGTTTGCCAGAGTTCGCTGCCATTGGTTGGGGACAAAGCGACGATGAATTGCGGGCCCCCAACCAGCAGGGCGTCCTTGGTTAGAATCATGCACTCTGCGCCAGTTAGATCAACTTTCCAACATTGGGCGACGAGAGCTGCGGTGGGCGACATCGGGTTCTTCTCATCAAGCTTAGTACGATCAATCGCAGTGATCGCCAGGCCGGATGCCTTAAAGATGGTCGTTGGCGAAACTACGATGCGAGAGCCACCAAGGCTCCCTCGCACCTCGCCATCCGCCTGATTAAAGAAACCTAACACTCCCATCGCGCCCGCCACCATGCGCTGATCGTAAAGCAGGCCGTAAGTCCCGACGCCTGCCATTTGTTTACGGGCATGGCCGCCGGCGGCATAAAAGCGAAAGGCACCGTCAGAGCGATTGAAACAAAACGGAGCCTTGCGGTTCGAAGGCAGGAATACGACGTCATCGCCCAGCAAGATGTATCCTTGGGGGGACAAGGTTCGCTTATCAAAGGTGATGTCCTTGGTCTCGGTCCGCCAAAGCTCCTTGCCGGACATCGCGTCGACAGCAATCGCGTAGACCGGGCTTTGTGGAAAGACACCAGCCCCGAAATACGCAACCCCATCATCTACGGCGATGGCGGTGCGGACGGGCCAGACCGAGACAAGATAGTCGTTGCCGAGAATGCGTCGCCGGTCCGGGCCAGCTTGAAAACGCCAATGCAGCTTACCAGTGATCGAGTTGAGGCAATACACGAAGCCGTCATCGCTACCCACATAAACTCGTCCCTCTGAAACGGTTGGCGCGAGGCGAACCGGCGCTGCGGTCGCGAAAGTCCATCGAGTTTCGCCGGTTTCGGCATCTAGCGCGAAGATCCGGCCGTCGATGATCGAGCCGAAAAAGACGCGCCCATCGACCACTGCCGGATGATGGGCATTGTCGAAGTGGTTACGCCACCGTTCTTTCCCTACGAGCTTCGGCTCCGGCCAAGCCGGCGTAATTGGAGCCCTGCTTTGCTGGTGCCAGATTTGCTGAAGAGGAAAGGTCAATCGGGCCGAGGTCACTCCGCTTCGTCGAACATCGTGCATATATGTTGGCCAGCTATCATCATCGTTTTCGTCAGCAGTTGCTGGCTTGTCTTGCGCCAAAGCAGACAGGCATAACGTGACTGCCAGTAAGGCTATGTAGATGACTTTCACGCCACCGACCATACCCACGCCAAGGCTGGCGTCAATGGTGGGGCAGCGTTAGGGGATTACTTCTTGGGGTTGCTGAAGATTTGACAATTCGGCAACGCCTTTTGCAGTTCAGCAATCTTAGCCTTGGTGAGGTCGGGGTTGTTTTGGAGACCCAGAAACCTTAACTGAGTGAGCTTCTCCAGACCCTTCACATCGGTCAGTTGATTGCTGACAAGATCCAGATGCGTTAATTTCGTGAGCTTCTCCAGACCCTTTACATCGGTCAGTTTATGATCGTTGAGTTGCAGACTCAATAACTGCGTGCACTTCTCTAGACCATTCAAGGAGGTCAGTTGGCTGTCAGAGAGACCCAGCTGCTTCACCTTCTCATAATCCGCCTTGGTGAGTTCGCCTGTGGGTTTGTTGCAAATATCACGAATCTCTGCCTCAATGACCTTTGCCGATTCCTCCTCAGTTAAAGGCTCTTTACCTCTGCCTTCGCTTCAGCCTTTGGCGTGGTCTTCACCTTCGCTTCAGCCTTTGGCGTGGCCTTTGCTTGAGGCGCAGCATTCGTCGTTGTTGCAACAACTGAAGAGGCAGGTGCTTTTGCCTTCTCCTTACCCCCCCCACCCCACCCCCAGCACCAGAGCGAGTAAGACGGCGTAGAGGGCTTTCATCGCCACCGACCATACCCACCCCAAGGCTGGCGTCAATTCTGAGGGGACGTTTATTAATGCCAAAGAAACTCAATCTGATTCCTCTTCGACGAGAACTACTTTCCATCCGCCTTGTGCCATCAACGCCTTCCACCCCTCGTTTACTTCCGGCACTTGCGTCATGGTAAGTTCATTTCCATCGTCATCAACAAGTTGAACAGTATACGTCATGATTTAATTCATCCTGCCCAAGTGGCGCGCGCCGAGATCAGAACGAGTAGGACGACGTAGAGGGCTTTCACCCCACCGACCATACCCACCCCAAGGCTGGCGTCAATGGTGGGGGAGCAGGAGGGGCGTTAGGGGGTTAGTTCTT
>CAZTTU010000070.1:0-13245 GCA_964616045.1 uncultured Verrucomicrobiota bacterium
CAGGCGCGCGTGTCATGGATGACAGTGTCCCCTTTGACCAGTTGCCCGAATGGCGATTTCTGGGCCAGTACCAGATGGCTTATGGATTGGAGTTGGACTTGGAAGAGGAGGTCACTGCAGCACAGGAGGACCTAAAGGCCTTTAGTGCCTGAACGTTACTCGCTATTTTCTCATTCCTCTTTTATCATCGGTCTATGGATGTTGAAGCGTTAATAACAATGCACAGAGTGCAGATGATTGACGGGAGTCGTAGGCGTCATCGCGCCTTTGTTGAGACGAGCACGGGGTTGGGAGTCGATGCAGCTTCTGCGGTTTGTTTCATCTGAGTTTGCAATGCAAATTGCACAGAAAACAAAAAAATATCTAGCGTGCAGTCAGCCTGATAAGGATTGGGCTATACAAAAGATTGTCCGTCTTTTGGTGGCTGACGAGGTGATTCCAGCCTTTTCATCTTCAGTGATCAAACTGGGTCATCTCACGAGCAATCCTACGGCATCAATGAATGACATAAGGGAAGTGATTGAACTGGATCCCGGTTTGTCTTCGGACTGCATAAAAGTGGCAAGTTCAGTTGGTTTTGCAGCGCATAGAATATCAAGCATACAGCAGGCTCTCATGCTGATTGGCGTGGAGGAAATTCGCCGCATTGCTTTTTCAGTGGGAGTCATGGAAAAATTCGATGGCTTTAGAGATAATGTTAACTGGGGTGATTTCTGGCTGCATAGCGTGCTTGTGGCTCGTTTGACGGAAAAGGTCGCAGGCGCATATCGACCGTGTTCAGGGTCGGAATATCTGGCGGGTTTACTCCATGATTGCGGGAAGATTTTATTGGAGAAGCACTTTCCTGAACAGTTTGACTCCATTGTTTCTTCGGCCAAGTGTCGCAAGTGCAGCCACGTTATGGTGGAGAGAGATATTATCGGGGTTACCCATGCACAGATTGGAGGTGCCATCTGTGATATCCTTCAGGCTCATAATGAGGTGATTCAAGCGGTGTGGCATCACCATGGTCCATTTGTCAGCGCTACCGGTCTGCCCAACAATAGCAAGTTTCTGGCAGCCTGCATTGCAGTGGGTGATGCGTTGGCGAATTATGCTCAGGCAAACATCTCAGGCGCACGCATTATGGATAAAAACAAGCTTTTTGAACAACTGCCAGAATGGCGGTTCTTGAGCCAATACCACATGACCTATGGATTGCAATTAGATCTAGAGGCAGAGGTGGTAGCTGCAGCACAGGATTTAAAGGCATTTAGTGGCTGAGCTTATCCCTCCGTGGTATTCGTGCCGGAATCGGCTCTTATTTGTAGGCGTGGGCTCTTGGGTTGCTTGACAGGCCGGGGGAATTGACAGAGAAAGGACGTGCAACATGACGGCGAATTATAGCGACCCCAACCTGATGCGGCTGATGATCGTTGATGATGACGAGATCGTTCTCAACTCCGCCAAGGAACAACTTACCGTTCTGGACTACCATGTTACCGCGGTGAATCATCCACAACTGGCGCTGCAGCATTTGCAGACAGAAAATTTCTCGGTGATACTCGCCGACTACGAGATGCCAGAAATCAACGGCTTGGAGCTTTTTGCATCGGTGGAGGAAAGCCACCCGGACACGAGTCGCCTGATATTTTCCAGTGGCATCAGCATGATGGAACTTTCAGAGGCCATAGCGTCTGGCCGGGTTTATCGGCACGTCTCCAAGCCTTGGCTAAAAGAGGACCTGCAGGCGACTGTGGGCAATGCCATGGAGCGTTACCGCATGCTCAAGGAGAACGAGGCATTGCAGGCGCGGAATATCACCCTCAGCCAAAAACTGGCGACCGCTGGTGAAAGCGCTGCTGCCAGCGAACCCGCCGCTGTCCCTGACGTAAGCGGAGGTGAAACCGACAGTTCCGCGCCGGTGATCATGGGTGCGGAGGCCGAGGGCCTGGCAATGCAGGCCTTCAACAAGATGCTTTTCACCTTTCATCCAAACCTTGGCAACTCCGCCATGCGCGCACTGGCCATTTGCGAGACGCTTGGAGAAATCCTGGAGATGGATCCCAAGGATTTCCGTAATCTCTGTATCGCGGCGCAATTGCACGATATCGGCCTCTTGGCCAATGAAGTCAGTGGTGTCCGCCGCTGGATGCGTGACCCGGAAAAGTGCACAGAAGAGGAACTAGAAGAGATCAACAAGCACCCGGTCGTGGCGGAGGAAATGCTCGATTTTTATCCGGGTTTCGAGGGGGCTAAGGAAGCGGTACGCCACCACCACGAGAACTGGGATGGCACCGGTTATCCTGACAAGCTTAAGGCCGAGACTATTCCCTATCTTGCGCGTCTATTGGCGCCGGTGGTTTTCTATTGCAACCAGCATTATGCCAGCGTGCAGCTCATGGCGATGATGGAATCAATGTCCGAGCATCAGTTTGATCCTGACGCCGTGCGCGCCCTGGCCAAGGCCATTCCCATGACCAAGATGCCCAAGGGTATTCGGGAAATTCTGCTTATTGAGCTCAAGGCGGGCATGACCTTGGCACGCGACATCAACAACACCAACGGCATGAAGCTTTTGCCCAAGGGCCGTGAATTGACCGATGGCGCGATCAACAAGGTGCTCTCCATCAATCGGATGACTCCCATTCAGCCGCTGTGCCTGGTTTTCTGCTAGGTAAACCAGCTATATTTCACCGGTCAGGAGGGTTCCGCTGCCCTCCTGTTTTTTTTCTAAAGATGCCGTGCGCGTGTCCGATTATAGAAGTGGAAAGATAAGGCACCGGGAAGCCTGAAAGATCCCGGCAGGTTGAGGCTCCTGTGGAACAAGCCTTGGGTCGCACGGACGCGGCTTTTAACAAATAGACAAAGGATTGTCTCATGGTTATCAACACTAATACTACTTCGCTGTTTGCACGGCGAACCCTCGAAGCTTCCAACATGGCTCTCGGCAAGTCGCTTGCCAGGTTGTCCTCAGGAAGCAAAATCGTATCCCCCGAAGATGATGCAGCCGGATTGGCGGTTAGCATGAAGTTTCGCGCGGAAATTTCGCGTGTAGGCTCGGCCACCGCCAATGTCGGCAACGCCATCTCGTTTTCACAAACGCAGGATGGTTTTTTGGGTACGGTTGACACGGCCCTGCGCCGCATGAGTGAATTGGCCGTCCTGGCGGCGGACCAAACCAAGTCCAACTCGGACGTGGAGAACTACCAGAAGGAGTTTTCGGAACTCAAGGAGTTTATCAGCCGTACAGCGGGCAAAACGTTTAACGGCGTAGGCTTGTTCTCATCGGCAACACTGGAGGACAAGGATTTGTCCTCGGTGGACGATATGGCACGCAATTCCAGGTACGATGCGTTGCTCAAGACCCAGGTGGATACGACTCTCAAGGCTGCGTACGACGCCTTTATCGCCGCTCCAGACGGTCTGGCGGATGACGTTACCTTTAAAGCTGGCACAGTAACTGCGAAGAAGGCGGCTGGTGGAGCCGACGGCTACTTCACCCTTGCAGCCGGTCATGGAATTGATAACGGACAGAGGGTCAGGTTCTACGATGCTTCAGTCGCCACTGGTATCTCCACCACGGTGGATTACTACCTCAAGGTGGATGCGGCTAATGCCAACAAGTTCACAATTCATACTGATGCGGCCCTGACAAGTGCTGCAGTTGATCCTGTAGCAGACGATGCAGCCAAGCTTCATATGATGTCCTATGGCAACTATGACAAGCTGAAGATGCTTCGCACGGAATTGGCCAACACAGCCATGGAATGGGAGCAGAAAGAGCTAGCCACGGTTGATCGCACAAAGCAGGACTGGTCCGGTGCTGCCGTTGATTCTGTGAAGCAGGTTGACGATATCACAATTGCTGCAGGAAGTGCTGCGGGTGATAATTACAATGTGACCATTAATGGCAAAACATTGGCAACCGCGGTGGCCCATGACACTAATGTCGCCACCACTGGTGCCGCTTTGGCTGCTGCTATTAACGCTGACGCCGAGCTGGGTGCCCTTGTGAGTGCATCGGCTGACGGTGCGGGAAAAGTAACCCTGACATCAGAAGTAGCAGGAAATTCATACACCCTGGAAGTTACTTCCAACCTTCATAGTATTAGCTCCGCGAATGTCACTCAAAACGTGACCGGAGTGGACGCCTCAAAAGCCGTCACCAAGTCTTGGCAGGATGTCTATGACTTCTGGCAGACTCGGACCGGGAACACATGGTCCGGTGTCAGGGCGCATGTTGATGCTGTCGATAGGCAGGCCAAGGATATCGTCAATCAGGGTTCGCTTACCGACGACCTGGCTACCCAGTACAAGAATATGTACTCCGATATCAAGAGCTATGTCTACAACAACGGCGCGGGTATTGCCGTGACGGACAGAAGTGATGGTGGAAGCTACCAGCTCAAGGGGGCGGATGTTTCCTTCATTACCGATGCCATTGATAACTCAACGGATACATATGCAATCAAGGAAGACTTGACCAAGACCAATGGTGAGACCTACGCCAAGAATGTGTCGAGTTTGATCAATGATCTGGCCGGCACACGCGCGTATGTGGGTGCGAATATCTCGCGCCTGAACATGGTGAGCAGCCAGTTGGCGGTCTACGGTGAAAACCTCGGCGCGGCCAACAGCCGGATTGCGGATGTTGACGTGGCGGTTGAATCGGCCAACTACGCGAAAAACCAGATCCTGGTACAGAGCGGCACCGCGATGCTCGCGCAGGCCAACGTCCTGCCTCAGTACGCACTGCAACTGCTTCAATAAGAAAGGTTAACAAAGAGCTTCGGCAAGTACGGTCATCTCCGGAGCGATCGGCAACGGGGGCGCAAACGGCGCCCCCGTTTTCGTTATTCATGGGTAAAATTTAATTTTCTCCTAAAGTTAGGGATCCACCCTGCCGATATAGGGCTAAGTTACAGTATAGGCTGCGCGGGGCCTCAGAAAACCGCGTGGGTTCGGGCGCCTGTAGAAAATGCCCCAGGTTGTCAAGGATGGCGGCCTGCTAATCTAATCGGCAAAAGGAATTGTCCTATGGTTATCAATACTAATATACCCTCGGCCTATGCGTCGCGGGTTCTTTCTGGTTCTACAAACGCCCTGGCAAAGGCTTTGGCTAAATTATCCTCAGGTTCACGAATCGTGTCTCCTGAAGACGATGCGGCTGGCCTGGCGCAGAGCATGAAATTCAGCGCTGAGATCGGGCGCATAGGTGCGGCCCGCGCCAACGTGGGTAACGCCATCTCGTTCTCACAGACGCAGGATGGCTTCATGAGCAAGATCGACACGGCCCTGCGTCGTATGTCTGAGCTGGCCACCCTTTCGGCTGACCAAACCAAGTCCAATTCGGACGTGGCGAATTACGAGAAGGAGTTCGCGGAACTCAAGTCATTCATCACCAAGTCTTCGTCCAAGACATTTAACTCCGTGGGCTTGTTCTCAGCTTCTGAGCTGCAAAACAAGGATTTGTCCTCGACAGATGACACGGCACGTAATGCCAGGCACGATGCGTTGCTCAAGACCCAACTGGATACGACCTTAAAGGCTGCGTATGACGGCTATGTGGCTGCTCCGGATACTCTGGCAGACGACACGACGTTTTCATACATGAGTGCTGTCACAGCAAACGCTGTAGTGACAAACTTGGCTTCCCACGGCGGAGCTGCTGCTGCTCATGGCCTGGAAAACGGCCAATCGGTGGTTGTTCTTGACAAAGGTGAATCGTCGGGCCTGGCAGTAGGTACGACGTATTATGCGAAATATATCAGCGCCAGCACGTTCGGATTGTATACCGATAAGTCGCTCTCGACTGTCGCAACCTTGACTGCGGCCTCTGACGGCTCGACTGCCGCCAAGTCCTTGATTATTGAATCCAAGGGCCACTACGACAAGCTGAGGGATCTCCGTAGAGAAATGGGCGACATGGCCATGGAATGGGAGCAGAAAGAATCAGCCACAGTAGACCGCACAAAAGTTGACTGGTCCGGCTCGGATCATACTTCTACGGCGCAGGTGACAACACTCACGGTTACAGGTGTAGATGTCACTGACTCGTACAATGTGTCCATTGGGGGGAATACATTGGCAAGTGCGGTGAACTGGGCCACGAATAACGCTGGCGCAGCAACCGCCCTGTCAGCTGCCATTAATGCTGACTCCGACTTGAGTGCTCTGGTGACCGCAACAGTGGCTTCTAACGTGGTCACCTTGACGTCCACGGTAGCAGGTAATGACTTCAATGTTATTACTACCGCCACCAATGGTACTGCCGGTGGAACCGACCCTGCCATAGTAACTTCGACCACTACGGCAAATGTTACCGGAACGAACGCAGCTGCAGCAGCAACTGCAAAGACGTGGGCTGATGTCTACGACTTCTGGTCGTCTCGGACCGGGAACACTTGGAGCGGCGTTCGGGCGCATGCTGAAGCCTCAGATCGGCAGGCCAAGGATATTGTCAATCAGGGTTCGCTTACCGATGACCTGAATACGCAGTACAAAAACATGCATTCGGCAATCAGGAACTATGTTGTCAGCAACGCTGCAGGCCTTGAAGTGACCGACGCGAGTGATGCGAGCACGTTCCAGCTCAAGGGCGCGGATGTGTCGTCCATCACCGACGCCATCGCCAACTCGACGGACACAAACTCGCTTAGCGCGGCAATGACCAAGACCAACGCGGCGTCCTATGTGACCAACATCAATACCCTGATCAATAACCTGGCGGGTTCACGCGCGTATGTGGGTGCGAATATCTCGCGCCTGAACATGGTGGAAAGCCAGCTGGCGGTCTACGGTGAGAACCTCGCGGCGGCCAACAGCCGGATTGCGGATGTTGACGTGGCCCAAGAGTCGGCCAACTACGCGAAACAGCAGATTCTGGTGCAGAGCGGCACAGCCATGCTTGCTCAGGCCAACCTGCTCTCGCAGTCGGCTTTGCGTCTATTGTCATAATCAAATCTCTTTTCAGCTTCTAGCAACGCAAATAGGTTGCTGGGCGACAGGAGAAATAAAGGCGGTCCTTTTGGGGCCGCCTTTCTATTTTTTTCCAATGAAAGGGGAATTTATGTTATCCTTACCATGAAGTCATGGGGTCACCACAACGGGTGATTAGCCGTCCACCGTCTCTCCTGCTTCCTTGTACTCGTTAAGCTTGTTCCGGAGGGTACGGATATTGATGTCCAGCACCTTGGCAGTTTGAGTGCGGTTGAATTCGTGTTCGCGCAGAATAGCCAGGATGTGACGTTTCTCGATATCTGCGAGGGTCATGGCTTCACCGTTGTTGCTGGGTGTGGGCAACGTTGTGGCGGACGGCGCGGGTTCTGCTGTCGCTGCAGGTCCTGCGGTTATGGGACCATGGAGACCAAGTTGCTCGGAGTTGATCATGCCGTCCTCACCGCAGAGGATGACGGCACGTTCGATAACGTTTTGAAGTTCGCGGACGTTGCCAGGCCAGCCATGGGTGTCCAGTGCCTGATAGCTGGCTTCAGATAGGCCTTTCACGGGCACGCCATGTTTGCGAGTGAAGCGCTGGGTGAAGGCATCGGCGAGTAGCTTGATATCATCTGCGCGGTCGCGCAGTGGCGGCACATGTATGGGCACGACATTTAATCGGAAATAAAGATCCTGGCGAAATTCCTGTTTCTCAACGCTTTCCTCAAGCTTGCGGTTGGTGGCGGCGATGACGCGTACATCGACCTTGATGGTGCGGTTCCCGCCGACACGCTCAAATTCACGCTCCTGCAAAACGCGCAGCAGCTTGGCCTGCAAGGGCAGGGGCATCTCGCTAATCTCGTCCAAGAGGATGGTGCCGCCATGAGCCAGCTCGAAGCGGCCTTCGCGTTTGTTTGTGGCACCGGTAAAGCTGCCCTTCTCGTGCCCAAAAAGTTCGCTCTCCACCAGGTTTTCCGGCATGGCCGCACAGTTAAGTTTGATAAACGGGCCGTCCTTGCGCGGCGAGAGGTTGTGCAGTGCGCGGGCCACCAGTTCCTTGCCGGTACCGTTTTCGCCCTGAATCATCACGGTGGCCTCAGTTTGTGCTACGCGGCGGATCATGGTGCGCAACTGGTCGGTGGCCGGGCAGTTGCCGAGCATTTCGTTTTCCTTGTCCTCGGCCTCCGATTGGGTCAGGTACTGGTTGACGTTGACAACCTGCGCGAATTGGCCGGCCTTTTTGATCAGGATCTGGATCTGCTCATTGGAAAAGGGTTTCAAGAGGTAGTCATGCGCACCCTCTTTCATGGCCGTCACGCCGGTGTCCACGGATTCCCCCATGAGCACTACGAGCGGCTTGGAGGGGCGCAGGTTGATTTCCTGCAAAAATTCCATACCGCTGCCATCGGGTAGTTCCTCGTCGAGCAGCATCAGGTCAAAGTTGCCCTTGCCAAGGTAGTCATGGGCGTCCTGCACGGTGCCAACCTCAGCGCAGTCGATGCGCATGCGGCGGAGGAATTGCCCCATGTTTTTGCGCAGGAATTCCTCCTTGGCGACAATGATGACCTTCTCGACGGACATGATCAAATATCAGTGGTTGGACTTGTAGCGCTGCGCAACAAGACTAGGGTTTTGTCGGCCTGCTGGCGGAAGGTGAGTTGATGGTACGAGCTTGTTTTGTAGCAGTAGTTTCTCGTTTTCACGGTCGATCAGAACGACCTTCATAATGAGGTCGAGATTTTTCTGGATCAAGTCGGCGATTTCCGGTTGCTTGGTGCGCTCGTCGGGCGTGAGCTGATGCCAGGCTGATTTTTGAGCAAAAAGCTTTTGTTGAGCGTTGTTTATCCGCTCCAGCATGCCACTGCGGTGTTTGAAAAAGTCCTTCAAATCTTTCACGTCCCCGCGTTTTAGCTGTTGGTGCTCATGTTGCACCGTGACAAGTATGCTGCTGCACAGATCGTAGTGCACACGCAACTCGTTGGCGAGTTGTTCCAAATTCGACTGGGAGGAGTCGGTCATGGGGCATTAGCCACCGCGGGGGGTGGTGTAAGCAAAGGTTGCGGTGAAAGTTGTTTTCGGATCGTAAGTATTTGTTTTCGTGCGCGGGCCATGTGAGCGACCAGTTCCAGCCTGGGAGTGAGTGCGGCACGGCTGGCAGTAATGATTTTCTTTTGTTTATTGACACGCCCAAGCTGGATTTCCAACTCTGCGTCCTTTAGGTCTTTAGTCTGCTGCTCTAGCACAGCAAGGATGTCCCGCTGTTCTCTCAGGCGATTTTCTTGTTCGCGCCACAGAGTGTCGATGCGTGTCCATGCGGAGATTTCCTCATTTAAGTTGCCTAGGTGGCCATGGCAGAGGGCAATCTGTTGCTGAATCCGAATGTGGGCATCAAGCGTGGGGTTGTGCGGCAGCAACACGGGATACACCTGTACGGCGTCCGCATAACGTTTGCGGGAAAACATGCGGTCTGCTAGGTCGAGTGCAGCCTTAGTTCTCCAGAAATTACGTTGATCGTCCTCATCAGATGTTTTGCTGGCCGGAGTTTCGATGAGGGTTCGGAAATCCTTGTCGGCATTCTTTTCATCGCCGAGTTGCTCATAGGCGGTGGCTCGCAAATAGCGCACCTGGGAACGGAAACCCGAACGCGGATGATTGACCAGAAAACGGGTGGCTTCCTGGGTCAGCGTGGCGAGTCGCTGGTGGCGTTCATCGACAAGTAGCGGGTTTTCGCGTCGCTTCGCGGGGTCAGCTGCATGGTCTTTCAGCTCCATTGCGCGCCGCACGAGGCAGCGGATAAGCTTGTATTTCGTGTTCTCCAGTGCCAGTTCCTCATCTGGATCGTTGAGCAATTGCCCGTAAAACTTGATGGCTTCGTCGTATTGGCGCAGATCGGCGTAATAGGAGTCTGCAATCTGCGCCTGAGCCATGAGTGTTGTGCGCCGGTACTTGAGTAGGTTGCGTGATCGCAGTCGAGTGGCGTCGGTCATGGTCTCGTAGAATTTTTCGATCGCCAAGTCCGGCTGGCCCATGAGGCGGTAGAGGAAACCCTGTCGCAGCAGTGCTTCTGGCACCATGGGACTATCCGGGTTGTGGGCGTGATACTCCGAGAGATACTGCAACGCCTGGCCAAACTCGCCCTCGTGCTCGGCGGCGATCGCGAGGTTCTTTAGTGCGACGCCTACAGTGGTTTCCTCGTAGGGAATGCCAACCAAAGTGACGAACTGTTTTGGTCCAGTTCCATTGAAATCAATCCCATTGAGTCCATTAACTGCTTCGGAGGCACTTGGGTGTAGGGTAAACTGATTCAGCGATGAGGTGCGTACGAACATGATGCTTGCGTTGTCCAGATCGCGTACGTTGCCGGTCGTTGGCAGCGGCCCGCTGAAGCGCACCGGCTCACCCGTTTGCAGGCCGTGCAGTCGCTTGTTGAGCACATCTCGTTGCAGGTCGATCCGGATGCCGCTGACAGGCACCGAATCCTTGGCAAAAATGTTGTGCATATGGTCAAAGATGACCGACCATGCGCCCTTTTCCGCTATCGGTTGAGAGACTTGCCTCAAGCGTGCACGTTCCTTGAGGGCGTCTGAGGCGGCCTCATCATTCAGCTGGCCGGGTGTCTTTATCAGCTGCGGCAGGTCGTTTGCCAGTGCCTTTAGGTCAATCTTGCCCTCGCCGGGATTGTTCCAGCGCCGCCATTTACGCCGCCATTTGGTCAGGTCATCTCCGCGCGGACCGGCGAAGAGGGTGTTGTTTAGGCCCCTGAAAACACGCTTCAGGTCATCCACCTCCGAATCCAGTTGTGCGTAAAGTTGTACAGCAGCGTAGAGCTTGGTTAGGCGCGGATATACGCGCAAACCAAGCTGATCACCGGTGTAACGACTTGTTCGTTGTATAGTTTGCACTAACTGGCTGGCTGGCGCAGTATAGGGCAGGAAAAACAGCTTGCCCGTATCCGGCGTGGTCGGGAGACGTCCGCTGATGATAGTCGGGTTGTGTGTGTCCGTCTCCGCATCCAGCAGAATAAACTTATCTCCTCGGCCATCGTCGACCACTTTCACATAAAGTGGTTGATCGGTCTTGATGTTTACCGTGGCCGGGGTGGTTCCCAGCGGCAACAGATGCAGTCTCACTCCTGGGCGCAGGCCGTGTGGTCGGCTGGTTTGCACCACGTTCTCAAAGATGATCTTAGTCGTGTCGGTGATGGTCGAGTGGGTTCTTTCCATTTCCAGTCCCCCCATCTTGAATGCCCACTGTCGGACATCCTCATTGTAACCACCGGAGTCGGCAAAAAATGTGTCAGCGATGCCGCGCTTGGTCTGAAGGTTCAACCACTGCCACAGCCGCTCATCGGCTGCCGGCCGAGCCAACAGCGATTTTTGCGCATCATAATATTTTTCCAGAGCCGCCCTGAAATCTTTGCGTTCAAGGTGCATTTGCGCTTGGGCAAGCAACACCTCCGGCAGAGACACCGGGGGATTGGGCAGATACAGGTTTGTGCGTGCGTAGTGATCAAAAAATTGGTGGGCTACCGCGTGTTCGCCTTCATTCCTTGCGCGCAAAGCCAGACTCAACATCGCTACGCCCTTGGCCTCCAACTTTGTGCGGGAGGTCGCATCACTTTCCAATACCCGCTTAAGTCGACGCAGGATGCCTTCCCAAGGCGGCTCACCTTCGTCTGGGTTATCCGTCGGGGGGCGGCGTCGTTCTAGGGCTTGCGGGACAAAAAATAGTTGACCTGACTTTCCGCTCTCCAGCGTGACCGGAGGCAAAGGTTTAAGTGTCTGGCGTGCAGCGTAGGCATCCGTTTCTTGTTTATGCAGATAAAATCCCGTGGGTCCGTCGGCTCTTACATAGTAGAAAACCGGGTTCGCTAGGCCCGTTTGGCGTGCTGTCAACCCGCGAGGTGCCGACTCTGTAGCAAAGATTTCCACCTTGTCACCGGTACGAAAACCATGGGGTATTGCGATGCTATTCCTGCCTTCGAGGATGTTAGTCGTCTCTGACAGGATGGTGATATGGCCGTTTGTGTAGTCGATTGCTGAGGTCCACGTTACTCGTGCGCCACCAAGAAGGGCAATGTCCGCGCCGGCCAGTTGATCCTGCAAATCGAGATATGGGGGTCGCGTCAGAAAATGCACACTCGGGGGAAGACGCATCCCACGGCGGTCACTAGGTAGCGACTGGCGCAGGTCACCCAGTTGCAGTGCGTGCTCAATGGTCAACAGCGGCCCTTCCGGCTGTCGAGTTGTGGCGGCGGAAAGCACACTGACCAGCGCTAGGGCCAGGAATATTCCTATTCCCCGGTCCTGAGCATCGCCACGTCCGTGCGGCTTTTGGTGTCTGTTCATTTTCTAATGTACTCTGCCTTGCTTCCACGTATGGGAAATGCCGGCAGTTGGTAAAGAGAGGGTCCCGTGTTCAGTGGGATCATTGTGGTGTTGCCGTCAGCACTTTGAAACATATGGATGAGTGTCTGTGGGTTAAGCATGCTTTGTTGCGGCATGATTGGCGCGACTGGCGTTATCGGAGCGCCACCTCCGCTCGCTCCGGGAATCTGGAAATGGGTCTCCGACGAGGCTCGAAATTCCTGCTGTGCTGCTGTTTGTGTGATTGGCTTGGCCGTATGGCCTGAACGGCCCGGTTGTGGGTTGTATACCACCGGGAGCGGTGGCAATGGTTTGGTGGGTCGCTTGGGTGGTGGTGCTTCCTCCAACTTAAATTTCCCCTTAAATCCCCCAAGACCGCGAGCGAGATAACCCCCAGGCACCTCCTGTCCCAATGCCATGGTCAGGCTCAGCGCCAGTACCAGCAAAGTTATGAAAACAATTGTTTCAGCGGATTGCCGTTTTTTGAGGGTTGAGGTGTGGAATGTTTTCATCTCAGGCTCCTACCGAAGATAATCCAAGAGTGACGTGCTAAGCAAGGTTCCTCCCGTTTGCAGTGCGGCGGTGTAGGCGTTTTGAATTTCGTTCAAGCGTACCAATGTTTCCGCCAGATCCACGTCCGCCTCCTTGGAGATCAGTGGCTCAAGTGAAAACGTCCGTTTTTTTGCTATTGCCTCTGAGGTGTCCAGCCGCGATTGTGTGGCTCCGATGACGCTGAAGTGATCGATGAAGTTGTCCTCATCGTTTTGCAATCCTTGCGCGACTTCGGTCTTGATTTTCTTTATATCCGCAGTCGAGGCTGTGGTGAGTAGGTCACGCAAATCCATCAGGTGCTTCATGATGTCAGCACCTTTGTTGTTTTTCAGGACTCCATTGGCTCCCTGTCCTGTGAAACTGGCGGGAACCGTGCTGTTTTCCGCAACATCAATATTAATAGTCTTCT
>CAZTTU010000071.1:0-13052 GCA_964616045.1 uncultured Verrucomicrobiota bacterium
CTTTTTTATATCTATGGCTGCATGGGCACCTTTATTTTTAGCGAAAATGATCCAGTTCACTTCAGGAATCTGCAGACCTCCATGCTCTCGCTGTTTCGAGCATTGACCCTGGAAGACTGGACCGACCTTATGTACATCAACATGTATGGGAGTGATAATTACGGTTACGATGATACTACCTACACTGCGCTGGCCAAAATTGGGATCGAAAAATCTAGTATCACATCCAAAGGCTCCCCTGTCGTGGCGGGTGTGTTTTTCGTCAGTTTTATCGTAACAGGTGCCATGATTGTTCTTAATCTGTTCATCGGAGTTGTGCTAAACGGCATGGAAGAAGCAAAAAAGGACCGCGATCTTGATGATGCCGTAAAAAGACGGGATTCTGATAATATCGACATAAAAGAGGAAATATTGGGGATGGAGCGGCAACTCCAGGAAATGAGCCAAAAATTGAGTCAGAATCTGCTAGTTCTAAGTAAAAGGGTGAAAGAAAATTCGGATAATATCGATAAATTCTCCGGTGATGGATAATATTCCGATTTTATTTACTACTGCACCCCCCTATTTCTTTTTTCGATACAGCTATTACCCCTTGCTCCTTTTGGGCCGCGCCTCAAGTGCACCATCACGAGGCTTATGTCCGAGGGAGAGATGCCAGAGATGCGCGAGGCCTGCCCCAAGGTGGAAGGCAGGTGGTCGCCAAGCTTATGGCGGGCTTCGTTTCGTAATCCAGAAATCGCATTATAATCCACCCAGTCCGGGATTTGCTTGTCTTCCATCTTGCGAAATTTGAGCACCTCTTCTTCCTGTCGCTCAATGTAGCCAGCGTACTTGACCGTAACCTCTACTTGTTGTCGCACTTCCTCCGGCAAAGATTCATCACGTTGCGGTAGGTTCGCGTACGTCACATCATTCCGCTTCAATATTTTTTCCAGTGATATTGCGCCCTCCCGTGTATTCTCAAGCCGCTCTATTTCTGCATCAATTGCGAGCTTCTTTTCGGAGAATTTACGATAATTACGCCCATTTATAGATCCTATATCGTTACCGATTTGTGTTAATCGTAAATCGGCATTGTCTTGACGCAACAATAATCGGTATTCAGCGTGACTGGTGAACATGCGATATGGTTCATTTGTTCCCTTCGTTATGAGGTCATCAATCAACACCCCAATATAGGCTTGATCGCGTCGTAAAATCACTGGTGCCTTTTCTTGAACAAGCCGACCGGCATTGATGCCCGCCATGAGCCCTTGGGCACCGGCCTCTTCGTAGCCGGAAGTGCCGTTGATTTGACCTGCCAAAAACAGATTTTGGCAAGGCTTGGTTTCCATGGAAAGACGCAGCTGGCGAGGCGAAGCGAAATCATACTCCACCGCATAGGCTGGCCGAAGGATCTCTGCTTTCTCGCAGCCCTTGATGGTGCGCACCATCTGGGCCTGCACATCAAAAGGCAGCCCGGTTGAAAATCCATTTACATAGAGCTCGTCAGTCGCAATGCCTTCAGGCTCAATGAAGATTTGATGCGTCTCTTTTTCAGGAAACCGCACAATTTTGTCTTCAATCGATGGACAGTACCGAGGCCCAACACCATCGATTTTACCCGAATACATGGGAGATTTATGAAGATTTTCACGAATAATATCGGCGGTTTTAGCACAGGTCCAAGAAATCCAGCAATTCAATTGCCCATTCAATCGATCCAGAATCGATCCAGGCGGATATTTTCCATCGGAATGGCCAATGTCTGCGGGATTGATTCCGGAATGTTCCACGTGGAACAAGTCGTCTTTCCAAAACGAAAAATATGGGATGGGGTCATCCCCTGGTTGCTCATCCAATTGGGAGAGGTCAATGGAGCGCTTCAGTAGTCGCGGCGGCGTGCCAGTTTTGAGCCGACCCAGCTCTAAGCCCACTTCTTGAAGCGACCCTGAAAGGCCCGCACCAGCTGCCTCGCCTGACCGGCCGCCCTTTTGTTGGGCATCGCCCACATGCATTAGCCCACGCAAAAAGGTCCCGGTGGTGATCACTACCGTTTTGGAGAAGTACTTAATTCCCATGGTGGTCTCCAGGCCGTGAACTTTTCGCTCAGCATGCAGTAGCTTTGAGGCTTGGCCCTGTTGGATGGTGAGATTTGGCTCGCGTTCACACGTCCATTTCATGCGAAACTGATACGCCTTTTTATCGCATTGCGCCCGAGGCGCCCACACGGCTGGCCCCTTTCTCCGGTTTAGCATGCGAAATTGCAGTCCAGTCATGTCGGTGCATTTCCCCATTTCCCCGCCCAAAGCATCTATTTCCCTTGCTAAATGGCCTTTTGCCAAACCGCCTATGGCTGGATTGCAGCTCATCTGGCCGATGGTGTCGATATTCGCTGTGAGCATGAGCACCCTGCAGCCCATCCGTGCGGCGACCAGCGACGCCTCAATTCCCGCATGGCCAGCCCCCACAACGATGACATCAAAATCTCTAGGATAGCGAAAACTCATCTGACTTTGCCATGGGCAGCGTATATTGCGCATCGAACCGCCCGTCGCCATTGATTTTGGTCATTCTGCCATTTGCAACTAGATGCTCGCAAATTTTGTATATGGCCTCAACTTCATCAACCGACTGTGTTTCCATCGCCAGATCATCCACTGTCATTGGATGGCCATCCCGGCGCATCAAGCATTCAAAAATATTCATTTGCACCTCAATCACCCGTTCCGCTGCCTTTTTCCCTGCCTCTACGCCAGGCTGATGATAAGCATTAATATTTACTAGTGAGGCATAAAATCCAACAGCCCTTTCATAAAGTGCAATCAAGACCCCAACGCTAAAGGCGGAAACATCCTTGATCGTGATTGTAATGGATTCGCGCCCACTTTCATAAAGGGCCTTGCGCGTGCCCTGCAAGAAGCCGCTGAGATAGTCCCCTGAAGTGATTGCTTCATGTTCTACGTGGAACAATTCCCCAGTACGTTCTTCCAAGACCTCAATGAAGGTAACAAAGAAGTTTGGAACACCATCACGTAATTGTTGGATATATGCGTGTTGGTCGGTCGAGCCCTTGTTACCATAAACAGCAATGCCCTGATTCACCACATGGCCATCAATATCCCTCTCTTTGCCAATGGACTCCATGATCAACTGCTGAAGATAACGTGAAAATAGCTCAAAACGGTCTTTATATGGCAAAATAACCATATCTTTTTCGCCTTTATCGTTACAGCTATGGCCCCATGCGAGTGCTAGGCGCATCGACGGGTTATCGTCGATATTTGGCGAGCGGGTCGCCTTGTCGCAGGCTGCAGCACCGGCCAAAAGCTGATCGATATTAAGTCCTTGGAGTGCTGCGGGCAGTAATCCAACCGCTGAAGTTATGCTGGTGCGACCGCCTACCCAATCCCACATTGGGAAACACTTGAGCCATTGATCCCTCTTAGCTATTTCATCAAGCTTGCTCCCCTCGCCCGTAACGGCACAGGCGTGCTCTTCAAAATTCAATCCAACTCGCTCGTAGGCAGCTTTGGCTTCCAGCATTCCGTTCCGAGTTTCCTTAGTTCCACCGGATTTTGAGATAACGATGGATAAGGTTTTTCCCAGTGAATCCCCAATTTCCTCAATATCCTTATCAATTCCATCTGGATCTGTGTTGTCAAAAAACCATGATTTCATGCGATCTTGACTGGGTTGCCCCAAGGCGTGTGAGATAAATTGCGGTCCTAATGCTGATCCGCCTATTCCGATTATTAATAGATTTTCAAATAAGCCACTGTTGCCGGCGATCTTGCCGGAGTGGATTTCATTTACAAATGCCTTGATTGCAGAGATTGAAGAATCGATCTGGCTGCGGATTTCCTCATTAGGGGAGAGATCAGAATTACGTAACCAGTAGTGACCGACCATCCGGTTTTCGTCGGGATTTGCAATCGCTCCATCTTCCAACTCGGCCATGGCGGCGAATGCCTTGTCGACAGACGCTTGTTTCTTGTCGAAAAAATCGCCTGGGAAATCTAGCCGGCTCAGATCCAGTGTTAGCCCGATTTCATCATGAAACGTAGTGCGCTCATTGTAGCGTTGCCATAGTTTGAGAGGGTCTGATTCCATGAGATGGGTGGAGCATACGCACTCGGCACCCATCTTTCAACCTTGACCGGTCAATTTTCATTCGTTAGATGGGGTGCATGAATTTTACTCATCAGGACTTTCAACCTACTAAGGGGCTAACTCTCGGTAGTCGAGCGGTTGGGTTTTGAATCGGCAAACGATATTGAAAGCCTCATCGCCAAGCTGGCGGTGAGGCTCTTTTTTTGGTAAAGAAACTACAGTGAAGGAAATAAAATGAGCAAAAATCGAGTCTTGATTTTCGATACCACCTTGCGCGATGGCGAGCAATGCCCTGGTGCCTCCATGAACCTGCGAGAAAAACTTGTGGTGGCTCGGCAGCTTGGCCGATTAAAGGTGGATGTTATCGAGGCCGGGTTCCCGGTGATCAGCGAAGGAGATTTCTCTGCTGTGCAATCGATCGCAAAGCAGGTGAAGGGTCCGCAAATTGCAGGCTTGGCTCGGTGCGTGCCCAAGGATATTGATGCTGCCGGTGCTGCTGTGAAGCCCGCCGGCAAGCGTGGACGGATCCATGTGTTCCTTGCCACCTCCAAGATTCACCGCGAACACAAGCTGGGCAAGGCGCAGGATGAAATCCTGAGATTGGCTGTTGATGGAGTCAAACGTGCAAGCAAATATGTTAAAGACATAGAATTCTCCCCAGAGGATGGCTCTAGGACTGAGCCTGATTTTCTGGTGGAAATCTGTCGTGCCGTGGTTAGAGCTGGGGCAACCACTGTAAATATTCCGGACACAGTCGGTTGGGCCCTGCCAGATCAATTTGGGGAACTCATTGCACACCTACACGGAAACGTGCGGGAATTTCAAATCGGCAAGGCCGCCATCAGTGTCCATTGCCACAACGATCTTGGCTTGGCCGTGGCCAATTCACTAGCAGCGGTGAAGGCGGGTGCGCGTCAAATCGAGTGCACTATCAATGGTATCGGGGAGCGTGCCGGCAACGCTGCTATGGAAGAAATTGTCATGGCACTCAAGACCCGAAGGGATGTTTATCGTGGGGTCACATGCGGAGTGAACACAAAGGAAATTGTCAAGTCATCCAAATTGGTTGCGCGCATGAGTGGCTTGAATGTACAGCGTAGCAAAGCGATAGTGGGTGAAAATGCCTTCGCACATTCCAGTGGAATCCACCAAGATGGTATACTGAAGAAACGAGAGACCTACGAGATCATGGATCCAAAGAATGTGGGATGGGGCCGGACAGCTTTGCCGCTCACCAAGCATAGTGGCCGTGCCGCCGTGGCGGCGCGCCTGAAGCATCTCGGATTCAAGATGACACCTGCAGATGTGAATTCTATTTTCGGCCAGTTTAAGGAAATTGGAGACAAGAAGAAATTCGTTTATGATGATGACCTCAGTGCGTTGGTTGATGAACACATCACAACGGTGCCGGAAACGTGGGCATTGGAATATTTAAATGTCTCCACCGGCAATCAAACTGTGCCAACCGCCACCGTGCGCCTGACCAAGAAGAATGGAAGGAACACGAAAACTGAACAGGATGCTGGAATTGGCGACGGTCCAGTGGATGCTGCCCTCAAGGCAATCGACCGAATCACCAAAACTAATGGAAGACTTATGGATTACGACCTGCGCGCGGTGTCACAAGGCAAGGACGCGTTGGGCGAAGTGGCCGTGAAAGTAGACTTCGGTTCTGGCGATCTGGTCGCGGGAAAGGGTGCCAGCACAGATATCATCGAGGCTAGCGCCCGCGCGTATTTGAACGCAGTCAACCGCCATCTCAGCATTGAATCAGAAAAATCAAAACCTAGGAAGAGGCGCCAATCCTGACCTTGGAATGAAAACCCATTGTGCAGTTTTATTTTTGTTAATGGTCTCGATTACTACTTGGGCACTGGATAAGCCGAAGGGCGAGGTAAAGGTTGAGAAACAGGTGGAAAATTACAATATTCGAGGACGCAATAGCACCGAGCTGCGAGCCGCCATGAACACAAAGGGGCCATTGGACAAGAAACTTGATAAAAGGTTTGATGCGCGCACGGACTGGGCAATCGGCTGGACTTACAAATGGGATCAATCGCTTGCAGAAAAAGGTATTTACCGGCTAAGCCAATGGACAATTCAGCTCAAAGTGAAAGTCATTCTGCCGCGCTGGGAAAACTCAAGTGATGGGCTGCCTTTCGAACGGCGCCGATGGCAGGTTTATGAGGCCTGTTTACAACTTCACGAGGCCGGTCACGTGAAGCTGGCCGAGCGAACCGCAGCCGATTTGGATGAGGACTTTTCCACGATCAGATTTTTCTCATCCCGTGATAAACTGGAAGAAGCGGTTCGCGTGCGTGCGCAAAAAATTCTTAGCAAGCATACAGCCTACCATTTGGATTATGACCGGCGTACCCGCCACGGTAAAACCCAAGGGGCCCGATTTCCGTAAGGCATGCTTGCGCGCGATCCCAGTGCCCGGTAGCGTGTAGGCATGAAAACCACCGTCCAAGCTTTCGTAGCTGGTTTATCGATTTCTATTTCCCTATCCCTTTTAGCCGAAGACAAGATCGGCACGGCACACAAGGTCGCGCCCAACGTTTATTTCCATCAGGGTGATCTTGATAAAGGCCACTGTAACCAAGGTTGGATTGTATTTAAGGACTACGTACTGGTGGTTGATGGTAATTTCCCAAGCGGAGTGGAGGTGGTATTGCCTAAGATCAAGGCGACAACTCGTAAATCCATCAAGTTTGTCATTGATACACATCATCATGGTGACCACGCATACGGAAATATGACTTGGTTTGAAAATGGAGCCATTCCAGTTGCATCAATAGGCGCTCTTGAGGAGATGAAAAAATACGAGACTGGCTATTACGGGAAACACCCCGTCGGTCGCTGGGAGTGGTCAGCCAAACAACGCCCGGGAGTGAAGTCAAGTAAGCTGCTGCCGCCAATGCTCACTTTCGAAAAGAAGCTGGTGTTTGACGACGGCACCATGCGGGTGGAATGCCTTTATCTCGGCAACGCACACACGCATGGCGATGTATTTGTATGGCTTCCGAAACAGCGCATTCTTTTCAGCGGTGATGCTTGCGTGAATGGCCCTTACAATTACATGGGCGACGGCAACTCAATCGACTGGATCAAGACGCTCAATGCCGCCAAGGCACTCAAGCCCCGTGTCATGTGCCCAGGCCATGGCGCGATGTCGGACAGCAGTTTGATCGATGATCAGAAAGCTTATTTTTCCGCGCTTCACACAGAAGTGAAACCACTGGCCGAGGGGAAAAAATCGATTGAACAGGTACGTGCAAATGTTCATTCCATGCGTGAACGAATTATGAAAAATGACCAGATCAAGCGCTATGTTGGCAAGCGGTTTGGCGAGCAGATCGAGAAAATCTATGGTGATTACACGGGCCAAATCCTCGGCCGCTTGGACATCACAAAATAATCCAGCCACTACTTATCAACCTCATGGGCTGGTGCACAAAAAGCCGGGCCAGGTGGCCTTGAAGGTAACCATCCTGGCCCGGTGAATAAAGAAACAGTACAAAGCAGGCTACTGTAGGATATTGGCGTCAACTGTACTGAATCGGCGCCGAAATTGGATATATTTTGGGTGTTCTCAGTTATTAGTAGCGCTCCTTGGGTACGCCACCTAAAGCGAGAAACCACAATTTAATAGAATTGTCAAGACCTCTGATAAAGAATAATGCACAAGTCAAGGTGTGATCAAAAATCAACAGCCCAAAATACTGTGGGTTATCAGTCGCCAAGCAGTTTACGAAGAGTTTCTTTTGCGGCCTCTTCACGACTCAATTCGCCCTTGGCCCGGTCGAGTTTCCTGAAGTTGCGCCGGGCAAAATCGAATTGCTCACAGAAATTGGCGCGGTCCTTTTCCTGAACCGGTTCAGCCCGGCGTTCGCGGCATTGGTGGGCCACAGCGATATCGAAGTAAGCGCAGTTGCGGCAGCAACGCATGTCAGTCTCGCATTGCTCGCAGATATCGCGTCGACCCGGCAGGCCGTCGATTTTCCATTCCCAGCCGCAGTTGAAACAATGGCGCGTCATGAACGCAGCTTAAATACGTGAGTAAGTCAGGACAAGTTTTCCGTGCGAGAGCCGGGCACTGTTTTAATTTCGAGGTAGTGAACGCCTATCAGCAACTGCTAAAGGCAACAGTTGATCACCTTGAGCATGAACAGGATCGAGGGCAACGACTCGTGAACGTGGATTCTGCCAAGCTCCATGCCTTGTTCCAGCCGCTTGCGGAAATTTCCAACGCTCCGTCCATGGGGGGCAACTCCACTACACTCACTGAATTAAACGAGCAGGCAATGGGCTGCGCACGGTGTCCGCACCTAGTTGCCTCGCGCAAGCAAGTTGTGTTCGGAGTGGGCGACGAAAATGCCGACCTGATGTTTGTGGGAGAGGCACCTGGCGCCGATGAAGATGCCCAAGGTGAGCCATTCGTTGGCAAGGCGGGGCAACTGCTCACCAAGATCATTCAGACGATGGGATTGAGCCGCGACGAAGTTTACATCGCGAACATTCTCAAGTGCCGGCCCGATACTCCCCGCCAAAGCTCTGGCAACCGTCCGCCCACCAGTGAAGAGATGAACACCTGTTCGCCTTGGCTGCATCGACAAATTGATCTCATCAAGCCCAAGCTAATTATAGCTCTGGGTAAAACTGCTGTGGAAGGACTGCTGGAGCAGCAGGTCGCCATCACGCGGTTCCGCGGCACGTGGCAGACCTACCGCGGCATTCCGCTCATGCCCACATTTCATCCAGCCTATCTTCTGCATCAACAGTCACCCACCAGCAAACGCAAGCTTTGGGAAGACATGCTGGCAGTGATGGAAAAGGTTGGCCTGTCTATCACTGAAAAGCAGCGTGGGTTCTTCCTTTCACGCTAGGCGGCTTTTAGCTCGTGGGGTTTATGGGTTTCTGCTATGGATGACGGATGGCATTACAACAGACTTTCGGTTTTCTTGGCGCCGGCCGCATGGCTACGGCCTTAGCCGGGGGCATGACGAAGGCGGACTTGGTCAAGAGCCGGCAGCTTATCGCAAGCGATGTAGTTCCCGATGCCCTTAAAGCCTTTTCCAAGACCACAGGAGGGAAGGTGGTGAAGGAAAATGTCTTGGTGATACGCAAGGCAACTGTGGTTGTCATTGCGGTAAAGCCTCATCAGGTCTTGGAGATGCTTGGCGAACTTGCCGAGGAAGTTACCTCCAAGCACCTTTTCATTTCAATCGCGGCAGGAATCTCACTAGCACAACTTGAAAATGCCCTTGGAAAGAAGGCCCATGTGATTCGTGTAATGCCCAATACGCCAGCTCTGTTAGGAGAAGGAGCATCAGGCTTTTCACGGGGGCAGCGTGCCACAGCCGCCGATGCCAAGCTCGCTGCACAAGTGCTGGGGGCAGTTGGTTTGGCGGTTGAAGTGCCAGAGAGGTTAATAAATGCAGTCACTGGTCTCAGCGGCAGTGGGCCAGCGTATGGTTTCCAGATTATTGAGGCACTCAGTGATGGAGGTGTTGCTGTCGGCTTACCCCGAGAGCTGGCCACCCGCCTGGCGGCGCAAACTATGCTCGGGGCGGCAAAAATGGTGTTGGAAACCGGTGAACACCCCGGCACACTCAAGGACATGGTGACTAGCCCCGGCGGTACCACGATTGAGGGCCTGCACGAATTAGAGGCGGCCGGCACACGGAATGGCTTGATGAACGCCGTGCGCGCGGCAGCGGATAAGGCGGCAGTTCTCGGGCAATAATATGGCATTCCCTTCGCCATCTGATAAGCAGGCCAAAGTGCTTTGGTTTTCAATCACTGCGCTGGCCATTGCGGTCTTTCTCGCACTGTTGGCACTCATGTTCTACGGGGTCGCTTGGTTACTGGATCGGCTTACTCCGGTTCTGTTGCCTCTCGTTGTGGCCGGTATCTTTGCTTTTCTACTGAATCCGTTAGTAGATTTTTTCGAGGGGAAAATGTCGGCCAAAGTCAGTATGATTTTCGCTAAAATAAAAAATCCGAAACGAGTCAAAGCAATCCTTTTGGTATTCCTGATTGGTGTGGCATCAATCGCCACCGTTACGATTGTGATCATTACTACCGTGGTTCCCGAGCTCAGGCAACTTGGGAAAGAAATGCAGGTGGAAGCAATTGAGTCTGATGTCAAAGGCTGGATTACCAGCAATCGGGAAACTTCATGGGGGAAAATATTACAGCTTCAAGAGATTGATGTGGAAAGCATTGATCTGCCGCAGTTGGTCAAATTTGGCGACTTGGGCGACGGCAACGTGCAGCAGCTTGCGTCCAAGGGATTTTCCGAGGCCATTATCTGGATTGGACTGATTGCGGGAATGGCTTTGGTGCCAGTGTATGTCTTTTATTTCCTGTTGGAGGCGCGTACAATTCAAATGAAGTGGAGTGACTATCTCCCGCTCAAGGAATCGAAATTCAAAGAAGAGGCCGTGTTTGTTTTGAATTCGTTCAATGACTGCCTGGTCGTTTTTTTCCGAGGCCAAATTTTGGTGGCTATGTGTGTTGGCGTCTGCTTGGCCATCGGGTTTTCAGTCATCAAACTGCCCTACGCCATTCTGATTGGCTTGCTCGCGGGCGCCTTGGGAATCATCCCTTATTTTGGGGTGATCGTTTCCACCGTGCCGGTACTGTTGCTCTCTGCAACCCAAGGCAATAAAATGTCGTTCTTGGGCATGGAACTCGGGGTGTACGCTCCCATCGTGGCTCTTGGAATTTGTGTGCTTGTGTTGTTCCTGGAAAAGACCGTGATTCAACCTAAGATCATTGGCGACCGCGTGGGCATGCATCCGGTAGCGGTCATCATCTCAGTGCTGATGGGCGCCACGTTAGTGGGAGGCGTGATTGGGGGCTTGCTTGCCATTCCCATCGCCATGGCGTTACGCACGGTGTTGTTCCGCTACGTTTGGCTCCGGCGCAAAGCACCGAAAAAAGTCGTCCAAATGGAAGCGCTCTAGCGCGCAGATTCCGGCAGGACGCCTGGGATTTCCCGTACATCCACCGCGTCCATGCCCGCAGCGCGGATCGATTCCATCCCAAGATCAGTGTCCTCAAACGCGCGACATTCCTCAGCGGGTATCCCCAACATGGCTGCAGCTTTTAGAAAGGTATCCGGCGCGGGCTTGGGATTTGCCACATCATCGCTCGTGACCAACGCGGAAAACCAATCGGCAATTTTGAGACGTTCTAGGAGTGGGCGGATGAATTGCGTGCGACCGCCCGTAGCTACCGCCATCGGAATTCGGCCCCGATGTTCTCGAGCGATGGCGATCACCGGTTCGATCAATCCCACCTGAGGCATGAGTGGCAGATAGGCTTCCTCTTTTTCGTTAGACACTTGGAGCGGATCAAAATCCAACCCCTGCTCCTCTTTGAGTATCGCCAGAATTTTCCGTGAAGGAATTCCGCCCATGGCATAGTGGCGCTTCTCGGAGAACTTGATCCCATGCCGTTTACACACGGTATCCCAAGCACGCCAATGTAACGGCATGGAATCAACAAGTGTGCCGTCACAATCAAAAATGAGCCCCTTTGGTTTCATCCGCTCAGGCTCCAATCTCCTTAAGTTTTTCTTCAAGATTATGTTGGATGAGCATCCGGATCATTTCCGCAATCTCGCCTTCCATGAATTGTGGGAGACTATGCAACGTGAGTTCAATGCGGTGATCTGTCACGCGGTTCTGCGGAAAGTTGTAGGTGCGGATGCGCTCGTTGCGCTCACCGGTGCCCACCTGCGATTTACGTTCGGCAGCATATTTCGCCTGTTCCTCGGCCAGCTTTTGATCGAGCAAGCGCGCGCGCAGCACTTTCATGGCCTTGGCCTTATTTTTGTGTTGTGATTTCTCATCCTGACAGGTGACTACCAGGCCCGTAGGCTTGTGTGTAATACGGACCGCTGAATCCGTCGTATTAACGCTCTGCCCACCAGGACCACTGGATCGGTATACATCCACCTCCAACTCAGCGGGATCAATCTTCACATCCACATCTTCCGCTTCAGGCAGAACCGCCACAGTCACGGTGCTGGTGTGAATGCGCCCACTGGCTTCGGTGGCCGGTACGCGTTGCACCCGGTGCACCCCGCTTTCAAACTTGATCCGCTTATAGACATCTTCCCCCGAGAGATTGAAAATCACTTCTCTATATCCGCCCAGATCAGCCCCACTACTCCCAATCAATTCATGCTGCCATCCTTGATTGGTCGCATAATGTGTGTACATCCGGTACAGGTCGCCCGCAAACAGGGCCGCTTCGTTGCCGCCAGCGCCGGCACGAATTTCTATGATTGTATTACGGGAATCAGTTGGGTCTGGCGGTACGAGGCCTAGCTGCACTTCTTTCTCTAATTGCGGGACTTCCTTCTCGAGGCGGATAATTTCCTCTCGGGCCATCTCGGCCATCTCGCCGTCGTCACTCTCGGCCAACCCGCGGTTCTCACGGAGTTCATCCCGTGCCTTGAGATAGCGCTTGCCCTGCGCAACCAGCTCCTTCAGGCGCGAATATTCTCTGCCTAACTCCTGTGCTCGCCGGTTGTTTTCAAAAACCTTGGGATCTCCCAGCTCGGTTTCCACTTCCGCCATGCGTGTAGCAAACTTCTTGATGTGCGGTTGCAGGTCCATGTACGAGGGCCGGGTAAAAAAGAAACCACCCGCCACGGTGCAAACCGGGCGGGCGGTTGAAAGAATCGTTACTATTTCTTCTTGGTTTTGGCGGCGCGCTCCTCCTGCAACTCCTTGGCCTTGGCGGCCCGGCGTTGAAACTTGTCCACTCGTCCGGCCGTGTCCACAAAGGTTTGCTGGCCGGTGTAAAACGGGTGTGAACTGCTGCTGATACCCAGAGAATACAATGGATATTCCTCGCCGTCGTAGTTCGTTGTTTCCTTGGTCGGGGCGCAGGAACGGGTGAGAAATTCCTCGCCATTACTGGTATCACGAAAAACCACG
>CAZTTU010000072.1:0-12781 GCA_964616045.1 uncultured Verrucomicrobiota bacterium
GATGATCGGCCGGGGTGTTAAGAGCATCAAAGCAGTGATACTCATCCTCAATCTCAGGCCCGTCAGCCACCACAAAGCCAAGCTTGCGAAAACTCTTCACAATATCCTCAGTAACCTGAGTAAGTGGATGGAGCCTGCCGAGTGAACGGCGGCGACCGGGGGCGGTGAAGTCCGTCGGCTCCATTGGCGCAGCACCATCCAGTTCAATTCGATCTCGCGCAGCTTGCAGGGCTGTTTCCAGCTGACCCTTGGCAATATTAATCGCCTTTCCTGCTGCGGGGCGACCCTCTTTTGGCAACGTGCCCAACTGTTTCATCAGTCCTGTGAATCGACCCTGGGGTCCCAGCCATTCCCCCTTAGCCCGATCCAGTGAAGCTTGATTCGTAGCAGCATCCAGCTCGGCAAGTGCCTCAGCTTTCAATGGTTCAATCTCATCAAGTAACGACATGATGTGTAGGGAATGTAGTGCTTGCGGTTTTGCCAAGAAACAAAAAACGGGCGACCATTGAGCCGCCCGCCTCTACAGTGTTTCCCCTAGTTTTTGGCTATCTTTGTTTCCAGTGCGTTTTGAGCCACGTTAATGAGCTCAACAAAGGCATTTGCATCCTGCGCAGCAAGATCGGCCAGCATCTTTCGATTGATCTCCACATTGGCAGCTTTCAAACCTTCAATAAAACGACTATAGTTAAGGCCTTCGGCACGACAAGCAGCGTTGATCCGCACATTCCATAGACCACGGAAGGTGCGTTTTTTATTTCTGCGATCCCGATAGGCATATTGCCGACCATGATCCACCGCATTTTTGGCGTAACGGTGAAGCTTGCTGCGGCGCAGCCAGAACCCCTTGGCCGCCTTAATCCAGCGGCGTCGGCGTTTACGGGAAGCAACGGCGTTGGTTACTCGCATGGCATTCCTTAATGACTAAATGGAAGACTCTCAGTAATCCGCCGCATATCAGCTTTTTCCACCAAGGCCGCCGTACCCAGTCGACGGCGGCGCTTCGCATTCTTACTGGAGAGCAAGTGGCGTTTCCCTTGACGATTGCGCTTCACCTTGCCTGAGGCGGTTATTTTAAACCGCTTTGACACTGCTTTGCGCGTTTTGTTGACAACTTTATTTGGCATCAAAATCCTTCAATTCTCACGAAAAGGGGGCGCAGAATATGGGTAAGACACACCAGAAGCAAGGTATTTTTAGGAAAAATCAAGTAAAAGCGATCCTACTGACCGCGATCCACTGCCCTGCCGTTTTTATCCCAATTTTTCCGACTAGTGGCCATCCCTTTGCGGTACATATAGTGGGACTGCATTTGGCCATTGGGGTGATAATGAATGACTTTACCGTGAAATACACCATTTTCCATGGCACCCTCACTCTGCTTGGCTCCATCTTCGAAAAAGGATTTAATTTTCCCGTGTTGTTTCCCATTCTTGTACTCTGCCTCGTACATCAACTGGCCGCTCGGATAAAGTGCAACCGCTTTTCCCTCAAAAGGTTTATTAGAATTTGCCTCATATGCTATCCCGCCTTCGTTGGTCAGTGAATTGAAGTCCGCCACATTGGAACCACCTAATATCAACATTACCACGAACCCCGCAATTCCTAAACCAAGCGCCGTATAAAAAAAATTCCGCTTCCACCATGAACTCTTAACAAAAACAGTCCCCACAGGCCGATCATGTACAGCTTGAGCCACAAGAACCGGCTCATTTGGAGCTAATATCGGACTCGTCAATTTGGATCGCCATTTCTTCTTGGCTAGTTCCACTTCTTGATGCGTCGCTTCTTCCCGCAGTTTCTCTTCGCGTTGCAGTGTTTCCAAAACTTGGCTTACTGGAACCCATTCAATGCCGCCTTCAACCCAAGCCCAGTCTTGCAACGTAAACGAGCCTTTCCCTATCAAGAAACCAACCTGTCCTGCATCATACGGACCCCATTGGCGATTATCCTTTGATATGTATACCTGCATTGATTCAATCCTCCGGCATCTCGGGCAAACGGTCCGGCGACTCCCACTCACGATGCCACCTCAATTCCCACAAGTCCGACAACTTCACATTCTCCACACTTCCATCCATAAACGCCACGTTGTTGGCGCCATTGAAATAACGATTAATGGTTATACGCGAAAGGCCTTGGCCGGTTTGTCCACCCATTCGCAAATTGGCCGCTGGGCGGTCTGATGCATCGGGCATAATCATTGGCCCGGTGCCTTCGCTGAAAAGAGGCACCCCACTACCCCCTTCCCCCAGTGACCGGAAAAATTTATCCTCTTCACCGCCATTCATCCTTGGATGATCATTCAACGCCCAACCGTTAAAAGTATATGAACTGCTGAAGTTCGGCCTAGATTCCATTATCAGTCCCTGCACCTTCCAATCAAAACTTGCCATGCTGCAAAGGCCTCCTTTCGCATAGTTGCCATCAGCCCCTTTCTTTGGATCTTTTGGCAAAGGTAATGCTCCAAAGTATTGGCCGTCATCCATTTCATTTTCCTTAAAAAACCCAGGTTCTATTTCGGTATCACGATCATTTTTCCAAACCCACCTCTCATTGCCTCCTTCACCTGGCGCACTTTCAGAAATTGCCCCCACCCAAGCCAAACCCCTCCACCTCAATTTCCCAGCCTTAATCTCATCTATAAATTGATTCCATTCCTCTTCGCTATCCGGGGTGAACAGTCTACCACCTCGCGTTTCCGCTATATTCTTGGCAGACTGCCAAGAAACAGACGGTCACATACGATAGAGGTATTCGTAGGTAATTTCCGGCCCTTCAACGCACCAGTCCTCGCGAGCAGTTCCGGAGCCAGCCCGACGTTTGGCAATGGCACCGGGGCTGTGAAATAGCTCTTCCTTGTAACCCTCGCGATCACGAATCGTCTTCACCCAATTACCCTGTCGCACTTGCTTGAAATTCATGAACCCACCCATCTCTGCATCATGGGCAATGTAGGCCGCGGAAAGCTGACGAAGATTGTTCTGACTGTAAATCGTGTAGCCCTTGAGCTTTGCTCGGCCTAGCGTCGTCAACAAAATTGCACCCAACACCCCAACGATGCCAATAGTCACAAGCAACTCGGTCAGGGTGAAGGCGTCCTCGTCAGGTAAGTTGGGCTGGAGAACCCCACGCTTTTGAATAGATAATTGCCGGAAGCTTTCCATCGAAAAAATCCAACCGCTGAATCCTGCCCCGCTGACGCAGCGGCATAACATTCAACTAGCACAACGTGCCACAGGTTTTCGGGTTGTCAATGGACACATATAAAAAATCAGATTGAATCCGCACATGCATAAAAATATTTTTGCCAGATGGCATAAACATCACTTCCGCTTATAAACTTCGCCATCAGGATTCCAATCTTTCCGGTGGATCACTTTCCCATTTTCATAGGTATAGTGAGCCATCATTTGGCCATCATCATACCAGTAATTCACAATGCCATGAAATTTACCTTTCCGCATATCTGCCTCACTCTGCCTTTGCCCATTCGCATACCAGGAAACAACTTTACCTTCTTCCACACCGGCCTCAAATTTTGCTTCATACATCGGCCCGCCACTCGGATAACAGGAAACTGCCCTTCCATCAAATGGCTTGTTGGAGCCTGGCTCAAACGCAATCCCATCTCTGCGTTCCAAGGTGTTGTAATCCACATTCTCTCTACCCCAACCCACAACTAATAGCAAAATTAATCCTCCTGCAGTCACTATCAATAAATTTCGAAATACACTCTTTCTCCACCATGAAATGCATCCTGCATTAAACTGCACGGGTGGCTTTTCAATCTGAGAACTGCATGGTTTTGTTTCCAACCTCACACCATCTGGTTGTTTAACTAAAGGGCAGCATTCTTTTTGCTCATCACGCCGATTCAGCAACCCCAACATCTCACTCACAGAAACCCATTTCGCAATATGCTCAGACCAAGCCCAATCTGACAATTGAAAGGACCCTTTCGCCAACAGAAAGTCGACTTGCTTCAGGCTATAAGGACCCCATTGTTTTCCTCGGCTAGAAACATAAATTTTGACAGCGATCATTGCCTAAAACAGGTCTTCATTTTTTGCTATATATATTTGCCCAGAAAACTCCTTGCCCCTTTCAGGGAGCCGTTGTCACGCGGCAGACCTTGCCGTTTAGAAAGCCAATATGCACAATCGAGTGCCTTCCCCCTCCAGCCAAATATTTCACATTCATTTTGTCGTAGGACCATGTGTAATGGGTTTCTTGCGTTGGTGGTCCGAATATCTTCTGGATCACCTTGTAATCTCTCCCCATGCAAAATGAATCGATCCGATTTTTCGGGCAATCTACCACATCTCTTGGAATATAATTGTTGGGGTTTATACTCCAAACAACCTCACGGCCAGACAGCGGCAGAATCAAATCAGCAGGTTGAAATATTGTAGATGAATTAAGAGCCGTCGAACTGGATGGCGCAACAGTCTCAGCACTCGGCGAAGGCAATCGTGTCGACATCGGCTTGCCACTTTTCAAGTGCTGGGTCTGAAGCTTCTGAATCGGCTTGGTGCTTGGAAACTTTTCTCGCCACTCTTGGGCCTTCTTGACACTGGCGCTACTCGTCGAAACTAAATGATCTTCTTGCTGACTAACCACCGGCGTCACCCGATTGGAACAAGCTACCAAGCTTAGCAAGAAAGCACTTAGGGGAAGATGCTTTATCAGATTTTGCATTCCACCAATTTGTGGCACACGGCAAGAGCCCATTTTCTCACGACTTAATCTATATATTTGCACATCAGCCATTATCTTAAAACCCGTGCACATGTTTCGGCTCCCTCCATCTGCGGTGCCATTTCTGTTTCCACAAATCCATTAATTTCACACTCTCAACACTACCATCCATTCGGGAGATGCTATTCGCCATGTTCCCGTAACGATCAATGCAGAGCCGGGATAAACCGACCCCACTTTGTCCTCCCTGCCTGAAATCTGGTGGCACAACATCCAAAGACCTCGGCATAACAATCGGGCCAGTGCCTTCACTGAAAAGCGGCACATCTCCATCAGCGTCTGCCATGTTTTGGTAAAATTTATCATCGCCAATCTCGCTTGAATTCGGATGTCGCCCCAAAACCCAGGCATTGAGTGAATAGGTACTGCTCCATTCCGCCTGTCGTTCAATCACATAACCGTGCACGCTCCAATCCACATTTTTATTGCTGTATAGAAAATGACCCTTGCCCGTCACATCGTCGGACTGGTCAAGATTGCCAATCGGCTCAAAAGTGCCAAATCCCCTGCCGTCACTCGCATCAGCAATATCATCAGGTGAAAAATATTTGTCTGGAATTCTACTGCCTGTTCCATCCCAGCACCACCTGTCTCCCTTCCTTTTTGCCCCCACCCAAACCTTACACCATTGCGGTTTTTCCATGCCAGGTCTCATGTACTTGTGGTTCTGCCATTCCTTTGAAGCCTCCAAAAACCGCTCCCGCTCCTCCTCATCATCTATCGTCACCAACTTCCCTCCTGCCTGCCCTGCTAATCTCTTGGCATCCTGCCAAGACCATACGGTGCATCAGTAATGGTGCACATATTCGTACTCACTTTCGGGCGACAACGTCCGCCAAGCCTTCCTGTAATCGCCGGGCCCATAATTTCTATTTTCATTACATATTGGGCTGAAAAAAACGCCTTTCCTGTACCCTTCACGCTTCGTTATTTCCTCAACCCAAGACCCATTCTTAACCCCATCGTACGGCATGAATTCACCCATCTCCACTTCGTATCCAATGTATGCAGCGGCTAATTGGCGGAGGTTATTTTGGCTATAAACCATATGCCCTTTTAGTTTGGTTCGCCCAATAGTTGTCAACAATATCGTGCCCAGAACTCCAATGACACCAACTACCACCAATAACTCAGTTAGGGTGAAGGCATTTTGGCCGCCAACCTTGCCTTGCTCTTCTTTATAGTCCACGTTTCGCATTGCTCCCATTGGTTGATGGCAGATTGAAAGAAAAAAACGCCTGATAACTTCGGCTAAATTTTTTCTCGGAAAATTCTTCGCTGCAGAGGTGAAGGCTTGGATGGAGCCCGGCTTCCCCTCGTTGGAAAAGAGGCCGAAAATATACTCGCCCTAGATTGGATGTATGCCGGAAGTCTTTCATAAGAAAAATCCAACTAAGCTGACGCCATCCCAACTGAATCATGACACAACACTCAACTATTACAATTTGCCACAGGTCCACACCATGTCAATGAATGACAGAGCGTTTGTTGTTACCAGATGTATCTGTCGCAATTTGGAGAGAGCAGATGTAACCGCCCCAGGTTCATATTTTGTTAATGGGCAGATGAATTTCATTTACCGCCTCAATAACCGTGTGTGGCTTTATCATTGTGACACCACCGAAGCCTTTTAATATTTTTACTCTTTCGCCAATCGGTCGCCACACCTTTTCATTCGTCTTTGCCCAAAGCACAACACAGGGAATGCCCAATGCTGCCGCTAAGTGCGTAATGCCCGAGTCATGGCCGACAAAAGCACAACATGCTGATAATTTGCGTGCCACGTTCGTTAACGGCTCATTCAATAACACGCGAAGCTTGGATTCGTTGAACCTGTTTCTGAGATGCCGTACTTTTTGGATTTCGGCTTCACCGCCAACGATCATTAATTTCATATTACCCTGTTTGAGAAAAAGTGAAATCAGTTCATACCAATTTTGAACAGGCCAATTTTTTGATTCACTACCACTCCCGGGATGAAGGGCAATTGTTTCGGGATTGAGTCTCGGCACTGAAAGGCAAATCCGGGGTGCTGGATCAACATTGAATATCCCTATTGGTTCGAGGGCTCTCAGCAAAGCCACCGATGCTGGTTCACCTACATCGTCCACCGGGCGATGACAACCCTTTAAAAACAACGCCCCGGAAACACGAACTACGTTGGCCTCCCAAATGCCTTTCGGGTCATGAAGAAACGAGACAATACAATTGAATGATGACAACCATTCGCAAACAGCCTCATCGTGCTGCCCATTCTCCGCGAATAATGAAGCCCAACATCGATCATCCAAATTACGAATTTCATCGACCATGCCAGCCATTTGCACGATTTCTCCACGGCCGACAGGCGATAGACACGCCAAATTTGCTTGAGGAAACGATGCCTTCAACGCCTGAAATACGGGCAAGGTGAGAATGAAATCTCCAATTGCCCCACCGCGCACAATAAGAATTCGATTAGGGAGGGGCGAAACAGAGTTTGTCTTCACTGTCATTGTCAGCAATTCCTGCCGTTCAAGAAATGAAAGTGCCTAGATAAAATGAATTACTATTTGAACTCAAAAAACCCCAAAACCAGAAGCAAAACTCCAAAACCAATGCGCACGCCACACAGAATCTTGAAGCGTTTTTCATCGGCAATGAACCACGTAATGAGGTCTCGCGCACGCCAAGGCGAGACCGTAAACCACATGCCACTAATGACCATCAGATACGCCACGGTGACGAGCACGAGTCGCCATTGACTCTCGTGAAACCGCGCCGTGTCCACGATGAGCTTGGCAATTAGCAACATCAGCACCGCAAGTCCACGCACGGCAAGAAAGTCTTTCAAGTATAAGCATGAACCAATTCCTGTGATTAGAATTAGAATATTGAAGTGCGTTCTGTATTTCTCAAAATCTGCCATGTTTTCACCTTTGAGAACCAACATGAACCACACCATTGAAATGAGAATGAGCAGGTAACCAACATTGTCGTTGCGCGGAAACGCCTTGATCATTTCACGCGCCTTTTTGCCAGCCGTGATGAAATACACGCCTGTTGAGAGAGCCACGATCCCGAGGATCATCGATAAGTTGGCAAGGGAAATTACCGGCATATCAGTTGAGATTCACAACGGCTTGTTCACCGTAGAGCGTAGTCTGGGTGGCCTCGGTGATTCGAAGTTTAATTACCTGGCCGATATGGCGTTCGGAATCCTCAAAGACCACAATCTTGTTGCAGCGAGTGCGCCCCTCAAGCCGGGCAGAGTTGCGACGACTCGGCCCTTCGACAAGCACTTCCAGTTCGGCTCCGATTTGTTCATTGAGTTTACGGGCACGAATTTTGTCGACAAGCTTCAGCAACCGGGCATGGCGTGATTCGATTTCCTTCTCCGGCAACTGCCCTGGCATTGCAGCTGCGGGTGTGCCGCGACGCCGACTGTACTTGAAGATGAAGGCATTGTCGAACCCCGTTTCGCGACAGAGCAACAAAGTCTGCTCAAAGTCTTCCTCAGTCTCCCCTGGGAATCCAACCATAATATCGGTGGCGATACCCATGGCAGGATTGATGCTGTGAAGTTTACCTATCAATTTGGTGAAACGTTCCCGGGTATATCCACGATGCATCAACTTGAGCATGCGATTGCTGCCACTCTGCACGGGTATATGCGCATGCTCAACGAGCTTGGGGAGTCGCGCATACGCTTCAATTAGATCGTCGCCGTATCCCTTCGGATGCGGCGAGGTGAAACGAATACGCTCGATTCCATCAATCTCGTGCACAGCCTCAATAAGCTGCACAAAGGCGCTCTTGCCGTCTTTAACTCCAATTTCGCGTTTACCGTAGCTATTGACAATCTGGCCAAGAAGAGTGACTTCCTTAACGCCGCCAACGGCAAGCTCTCGGCATTCGGCCACAATATCCTCAATCGTGCGGCTTCGCTCGCGCCCACGTGTATGAGGCACAATACAAAAGGTGCAATACTGGTTGCAACCTTGCATGATGCTGACAAAGGCGGTGACGGACTTTTTGGGCGCGTTGCCATTGAGTAAATGCTCGCGAATGGCCGCTTCACTCCCCGGCTCTTCATCGGTGTCAATGATTCTAGCACGCCGACCATTCAAAAGATCATCGACAAAATCCGCAGTACGATGAAATTTCTGAGTGCCAACAACCAAGTCAACATCCGGCAACTGATCGATCAATTCCTCTCGGCGACTTTGCGCCATACACCCCATAAAACCGAGCACCACGCTTGAGCGGTTCTTGCGGAGACGTCCGGAAACTGCCTCCATCTTGTTCAGTGCCTTTTGCTCAGCAGAATCACGAACGCTACAGGTGTTAAGCAGAATCACGTCAGCCGCATCGATGTCGGCCGTCAACGAATATCCCTTGGCAACGAGTTGTGCGCTAACAGCTTCGCTGTCACGCTCGTTCATCTGGCATCCGTAGGTTTTGAGATATACACTCGGCATCACCGGGCGCGGGAGCCTACGTTAGCAATGGTTTAATTGAAAGCAGCGAATCCCGCACCCACCTGCAGGATTGCCTCGACCACCTGCCTCTGGTATACAACTCTGCCTTGATTATGGCCGACAAACCCTCCCCTAACGACAATCGACGTGCCTATTGGAGGGCAAACCTCCGTATTATGGCTTGGTTAATGAGCGCTTGGTTTATCGTCTCCTATGGTTGTGGAATCCTTTTTGTAGAACAGTTAAACAAAATACAAATAGGTGGCTACAAACTCGGGTTTTGGATGGCTCAGCAGGGGTCCATCTACGTTTTCGTCGCATTAATTTTTATATATGTGCGACTAATGAACAGGTTGGATAAAAAGCACGGTTTTGTCGAGAAGCCTGAAAAATCGGCAAATTCTGAATCCAAGGAGGACGCGTAGTGGACGTCAAGACTTGGACGTATCTCATCGTCGGCTTAACCTTTGCCGCCTACATCGGCATCGCCATCTGGAGCAAAGCAAAGTCCACAAAGGAATTTTATATTGCTGGAGGCGGCATTAGTCCCGTTGCCAACGGAATGGCTACAGCCGCTGATTGGATGAGTGCCGCATCCTTTATCTCCATGGCGGGGCTCATTGCTTTTTCAGGCTATGGGGGATCTGTCTTTTTGATGGGCTGGACAGGCGGCTATGTACTTCTCGCATTAATGCTGGCACCTTATCTGCGAAAATACGGAAAATTCACCGTGCCAGAATTTATTGGCGAAAGGTTCTACTCTAAGACTGCGCGAGTAGTCGCCGTTATTTGTCTCATAATCATATCGGTCACCTACGTTATCGGCCAAATGAAAGGTGTCGGCGTAGCCTTTTCGCGTTTTCTGGAAACCGATTATAATACAGGTCTCTTCATCGGCATGGGAATCGTATTTTTTTATGCCGTACTGGGAGGCATGAAGGGCATCACTTATACGCAGATCGTTCAGTATGTAGTACTGATTTTTGCGTACACTGTCCCGGCTATCTTTATTTCATTAGATCTCACTGGAAATCCAATCCCCCAACTGGGCCTTGGCGGAGAAGTCGATGGCGAACCACTTTTGGTCAAATTAGATAAGGTGGTCACAGACCTCGGTTTTGGAGAATACACCACCAGCGTCATGGACAGTAAACTGAACATGTTCGCTTATACTCTTTCACTCATGATCGGCACAGCCGGTTTGCCGCACGTTATTATTCGCTTCTTTACGGTGCCAAAAGTTAGCGACGCACGCCTCTCCGCCGGTTGGGCACTCGTGTTTATCGCCATTCTATATACCACCGCCCCCGCCGTAGCCGCTATGGCACGATTTAAACTCACCACAACCATTCAATCTGAAAAACTGGAAGAATCTAATAGCAGCTTAGAATATGCGAATCGCCCTGAGTGGATTAAAAACTGGGAAAAGACTGGCCTTCTGGAATTTACCGACAAAAATAAGGACGGGCGAATCCAATATTACAACGATGACCCCAAGCACCTTGTGCCGACTAAGTGGAGAGCTGCACATTTAAATCGAGCCGATCTTGAGAAATTGAAAAGTTCTCTTGCTTCCAAGAAAAATGCACTGAAAAAAATGCCTCCATGGGCATATGTCTTATTTCCAGATCAAGTTAAATCAATAACCATAGAATTGGAACAGGAGAAGAATGCATACGAAGCCGCGGTGAAAGCTCGGAAGAACGCGCCTGAATTTGCTAGATTTGAAGATAATGCAACCGCCAATGATATCTACGGCAACGAAATGGTGAAGATCGACAAAGACATCATCGTCCTCGCCAACCCCGAAATTGCCAAGCTGCCTGACTGGGTCATTGCTCTGGTGGTCGCCGGCGGCCTGGCTGCCGCCCTTTCCACAGCAGCCGGCCTGTTGCTGGCCATTTCCTCTGCCGTCTCACATGATCTACTTAAAGGCATTTTAAAACCTGAAATATCCGAGAAAGAAGAACTCAACGCCAGCCGCGTCGCCATGATGGGCGCCATTGCATTGGCCGGCTACTTTGGCTTGAATCCGCCGGACTTTGCTGCGGGGACCGTCGCCATTGCCTTTGGCCTGGCTGCTTCCTCAATATTCCCGGTGCTCATGCTTGGCATTTTCTCCAAGCGCATGAACCGACAAGGCGCGATTGCGGGAATGGTTGCGGGCCTCGGGGTGACACTGCTCTATGTGTTCCAACACAAAGGTATCATGTTTATTCCTGGCACATCATTCCTTGGCAGCATGGAGGCAAACTGGTTTCTCGGCATCACTCCCAACGCCTTTGGCGCCGTCGGTGCCGTGGTCAATTTCGTTGTGGCCTTCGTTGTCTCCAGCAACACCAAAGAGCCGCCCCAGGAAGCCGTGGCATTGGTCGAGCGCATTCGCGCTCCAGGCGACTAAACTTGTTCGTTGCCGAGCACTTCTACAATAGATTCACGCAAGGTGCGCACCATCCTACGAAGCTGGGTTTGTGTGGTGCAATATGGCGGCAATAACGGCACCACGTTTCCAATTGGCCGCGTCAGCACCCCTCGGCGCGACATGGCCTCACAAACCCTAATCCCCGCCTGCGCCTTCAATGGATATTCCTTCCGAGTTCGCCAATCTGCCACCAACTCCACTCCAGCCACCAATCCGACCCGGCGCACATCCCCCACATGAGCCAAGTCCCACAACGTTTCCAGTTCACGACGCAGGCAGGTCGCTAATTTGCATCGCGTTTGGGCGCAGGAAGCAGTATCCAAGATATCCAAACTTGCCAGAGCTGCGGATGCGCCCAGTTGGTTGCCCGTAAAACTGTGCCCGTGGAAAAATGATTTAAACTCGCGGTAGTCTCCCAGGAACACATTAAACACCTCCTTGGTCATTAAAGTCGCCGCCATCGGCAGATATCCACCCGTCATTCCTTTGGCTAGGCAGAGAAAATTAGGCCTTACCTTTTCCACCTGACACGCAAAAAATTTCCCCGTTCTCCCGAACCCCGTCATCACTTCATCGGCAATCAATTGCATGCCATTCATCCGGACTATTTCCGAAACCCTTGCCAACCATCCCTCCGGCTGCGCAATCATCCCCGCCGCTCCCTGCATCAATGGCTCAACCACAAAGCCAGCGTACATACAGTTCTTTAGCCTCCGTTCAACCTTCCCCACACATTCCCACTTACATTCGCGTGTCTTCCGCGCATCCTCGCGGCCCGGTTTGGCCCGATTGAAGGGACAACGATAACAATAGGGTGCCATCACCTTGTCGCTCGCAAACAAGAGCCCGTCGTACGCCTTACGGAACAAGTCAATATGCCCGACGCTTGCTGCCCCCACCGTATCACCGTGATAAGCACCTTCTAGGGAGAGAAACCGTGGGCGGCGTGCACGACGCGACCGACGCGCATATTCAAAAGCCAACTTAAGGGCTACTTCCAGCGCCGTGGAGCCGTCATCCGAAAAGAAAACCTTTTGTAGTGGTCGCCCCGCCTTTTTAACCAATCTCTCTGCCAACAACGCCGCCGGCTCATTTGCCAAACCCAATGCTGAGGTATGCGCCACCTTGTCCAGCTGCCTCT
>CAZTTU010000073.1:0-12760 GCA_964616045.1 uncultured Verrucomicrobiota bacterium
CACCGCCCTGGCAAAGGGCATTAATTCCTTCACGCCCTGATACCGGTCATACCAGTCGACGCCGGCTTGGCCCACGCGAAAGTTGCCAAAGTCCGGCAGCGTGCCAATGCGCTTGTTGTTCGCCAATTCCATCACCCCAGCCAGCCATTTACCGTGCGAGGAGAGACCCCCATGGTTCTCCACGATCACATTGAGGCCCAGCTTGCCCCCCGCATACTCCTCAAGCTGCAAGAGGCCGTCTGCGGCCGTCTTCTGTTGTTCCTCGAAAGTCTTCTTTGCATCGGTTGCCGCGTTCACGCGAATGGAGTGACAGCCAAAAAACTTTGCCGCATCAGCCCACTTGAAATGATTCTCCACGGCCTGCCGACGCTTGGCCTTGTCCGAGTCGCCCAGGCGCCCCTCACGGTCGCACATGATAAGCAGGGCCCGCACTCCCTCGTCCTGGCAGCGCTGCTTCATCTGGGCGAGGTACTTTTGATCCTTCGCCTTGTCAAAAAAGAACTGGTTTACATATTCAATGGCCTCAATGCCAAATCCACGCGCCACCTTGGCAAAATCAAGATTGTCCAGGTGCGGTTCCTCGCGCTTAAAAAAACGATGGTTTAATGACCACTGCGCCAGAGAGATTTTGAAAAGCGGCTTGCGAACATTTGATCGCGTTGATGCGCAGGAAAGACTCAAGGCTCCCACAGAGGATGCCACCAGAAAATCACGACGGTTGAGTTGCATGGGGAATGTGTTCGGGCAAATTGGAACACATGCCGCGAAAATGTCCACGCTCAAAGGTTCGATTTAATTTCGGCTGCCAAATTCGGCAGATACATTGGCGAACTACCACACATCACCACATCAGCCCCCGCCTCAATGAATTCATTGTAATCCTCCAAACTTGAAACTCCACCCACCGCAGCAATCGAAAGCGAAAGATTTTCCGATTCAATGACCGCCCTCGCATCCCGTACCGCCTTCACACAAGGTTCATGGATGATTCGGCCCAGCACGCCGGCTTTAACATATTGCTCCCCAAAGACTGGTTGACCGTCTGAATGAAGAACCGGTCTGGAAATACCATTGACCAGCGTGATGCCGCTGGCATTGCTTGCCACAGCATGCAGAAACGCCCGTTGGTTTTCCACATTTGGGAACACTCCAATCTTCAGTAACAACGAAATATTGCCGATGGCTCCACGAATGGCTTGCGTAACGGTTTCGCTCAGACGCGCATCGCAATACACTTGCCCTTCAGCGGAGCAAACGTTGGGGCAGGAGAAGTTTGCCTCAATGACATCCGCTCCGGCCTCGACCGCCCACGCAGCGCATTGGGCATAGTCATCGGCCACCTGTTCCGGGCTCCAAGCTGTATCGGGACTGGCAACGACGGAGACGATGAGCATCTGCCCCACGCTCATTGCCTCCTTGGCTCGGGAAATGTCTTCCCTCCAATATTCGGGTGACATCGACGGCATCCCGAAACAGACGGCGGAACTGACCGTGCTTGGAGCTTCCGGAAGATCAGCCATCGCGTAAACGGGTCCCATGCCTTCATCCGCATTCACAAATGCCCAATTGGGCGGCGGATAACATTCACGTTCTGAAGAACGCACGGTCTTGTATGTAAGCAGGTCCCATCCGCGCGCCGCATAGCCTTCAATCCATTTTGAATTGAGCAACAAGCCAGCAGCTATCCCTAGGCGACTGTTAACCTTTTGGCCAAAAAACTCTACCGGATCAGTCGACGGCAACTGCGGCAATGGACCCAAACGTGGCCCTTGAACAAAATTTTCAAAGTAGGGGACAGAAATATCGTAGGAAAAATCCATGCATATTTGCTCAAGAGAAACAACGCAATGCTACCGTTCCTCCAATGTGGGATCAGGTTCAACATATCGAAACTCTCCTTTATTTTCCTTGGCAATTCTTTTCATCAACAAACGTCCCTCGGGATCGTGCAATGATACCGCGTTAATCACTACTTTTTGCCCGGGGTTCAATTTTTTCACATCCGCACAAACCCTTTCGGGTGTAAAATCAGGCATGCCATCAGATAAAAGGAAAATTGTATCCGGTTTTAGTGTCATAGCTCCCTTTAGGGCAGGGATCATATAATTGTTATTCCCCAGCCGGCGGTCTGCCACCCACTGTGTCATTAATCTAATATTCTCCTTGGTGACATCAAAAAGTTTAATAGGACCATTATGATGCGGCACATCATCGTAAAAAATAACTGTAAATTTCATATGAGGTCGCAAAGTTCGAATAGATCTTATCAATTCCTTCTTTTCTTTTTGGAAACGCATACCCATCCCCATGCTGCCTGAGCTGTCAACCAGATAGACAAATCTTTCACCCTTACCGCTAGCTCCAAAAAAACTCACTCCCTCTTCCGGTTTGGTGTAAAGCATCTGGAGATTCTCGATAGCCATCAGGTGTTGCTTGGCCGCAGCCAATCTCCACCAGTATTCGGCTGCCTGTTTGTTCACTGGCACTCCCTTGCCCTCAAAGAACACATTCCCCAAATCCACCTGGGCATTGGCGTTGCCACTGCGAGCTCGTTGGACCAGCTGAGCCATTTGAGCTCGATTCAAGGCAGGAGTTTCCTGTGCGGCAGACCGTGCGACAGATTTAGCATCACCAGTCGTGATATTCCCTGATCGTTTGTCTTCGTCAGGAATGGATTCAGAAGAATCTGAAGCAACTGGAATTCCCTCTTCTTTAGTGAGTTTTTCCCCCGATTTAGCTACGCGGGGATTCACCGTTTTTTCTACCACTTCACGCGAACAACCGGGGAGAAACAAAGATAAGGCCAAGATGCCCGAAATGATGGATATGAAGCGTCCCATGGCCCAAAGTATCATAGGTTTTGCGCACACGCAATTGCCCTATCGGTCAAGATACTTTCGATTTTTATAGATCGGAATGCCGATCAATCTCATGTCGCTGTGTACGGCATTACCAATTATTGGGCCCACGGAAAAAACATGCTTTCCCGTCGCCACCTCAATGCCTGTGAGAGAAACGCCTGCTTTGCCATGTTGCCTGTCATACTTGTATACCGACAGTGCTGGAGTCGAGAAAACGCCCACGCCCGGTATGGGAATGGGTATTTCCGGAATGCCGACCATGGTCTTGGAATCATCAATCCCCAAACCAGGCGAGCGTGCCTCGACGATAATCTGGGCCGCATCGGCGGTGAGCACTAGCTCCGCTCCGAGTTGGAGCAATCGATCTCGCAGCTCGCCCTTGGTGAATTCCAAATCAGCGGTTTTCAGGTAATTCAGGTCGACCATCACCTTTTTGCCTGCCACCGCGTCCGTTTCAATTTGCCTCGCCGCATCTATAACCGCATGGCTGAGGATGAGCTGCTCAGTGGCCGTGCGGTCCGGTTGTGTTTCTCTCACAACCGTACAGCCCACGACCGTTACCACACTGATGAAAATGACAAACAAGCGAATCACATCCCCGTGTTAATCCATGAACATCCCGTTGGCAAGAGCGTTAATCACGTGACCAGTTTTCTGCCAAATGTACGAGGGTACGCACAGCAATGCCGCTGGCGCCCTTGCCGCAATGTGGCTGTGCCTTATCAATCCACGCCGTACCGGCAATATCCAGATGCGCCCATGGCATACCGTTCACGAATTGCTCCAGAAATTTTCCGGCTGTGATGGTCCCTGCCTTGCGATTGGAGGAGGCATTGCGTAGATCACTCATATCACCCTTCATCGGCTCAAGATATTCCGCGTCCATTGGCAATGGCCAGAAACGTTCTCCACAATCGCGACCCTGCTCAGCAATGGCGTCGCTAAGCGCCCTATCGTTACCGAGCAAAGCCACGCGTATGTCCCCCAACGCAACACTTACCGCACCGGTAAGGGTGGCAGCATTAATGATGTGAGTAGCGCCAAGCTGTGTGGCATAGGTCAGAGCATCAGCCAACACCAGTCTTCCTTCGGCATCAGTGTTGATGACCTCAATGGTCTTGCCATTTAGGGCGGTGATAATGTCACCGGGACGTGTGGCCTTGCCGCTGGGCATATTTTCCGCCATGGCCAGCAAACAGGTGACGCGCATCGAAGGCTGTAAGCGGCCGATCGCCGTAATGGCCCCCAGCATGGTTGCCGCTCCCCCCATGTCATACTTCATGGCCTCCATGCTCTTGGCCGGCTTGAGAGACAACCCGCCGGTGTCAAAGGTGATGCCTTTGCCGACGAGGAAAAGGTGATCACTGCTGGCTGGATTTTTCGGAACCCAACTCAGACGCACGAGGCGTGGAGGTCGCACAGAACCTTGTCCCACGGCGAGGATTGCACCGGCACCCATTGCGGCAAGGGCTTTTTCATCAAGCACCTCCACTTCCAAGCCAGCCAGTGCGCCTTCCCGCGCGGCCCACATGGCAAACTCCTCCGGTCCAAGATCGTTGGCCGGCATCTCCACTAGAGTGCGCGCCAGATTGATGCCGTCGGCCGTGATGCCACCGCGGTCAATCGTCGATTGTTCGCCGTCGGCCACAAGGACAACTTCCTCCACCGACAATTCCTCCTGGTCCTTGTACCCGCTGGGGCGATGGGATCCATAACCAACACCCTCAGCGATCAGTCGCATCGAAGCTTCATCTGGCAAAACCAACGCCACCGACCGACACTGGGACTTGGCCGACTGACGCACGGCTTGGCCGGCAGCAGCAAACCAATGGCGTGGCATGGGCGCATCGCCTAAGCCGAGCAGGAACAGTCGTTTCACTGCGGTTTCAGGCACACGATGAATGAGCGTGCAATCGCCAGCCTTGCCATTCCATTCACCACTCTCAATAAGCTCGTTTAGTAATCCGTTAAAGCGCGCATCAAGACCGGCATCTGGTGCAGCGCCGGCAGTCAGGGGGATAGCCAAGGCGTCCACTTTCAGCTCTTCCCAGTTTCCCGTGTGTATTGTGGTTTTCATAAATTTATTTTTTGTCGGGACCGGGATCAATCGTCGCGATGTTGTGCAGCAGATCGTTGGCAGCCTGTTGGTATAGTTCCTTGAGTCGTTCCTTGTCCTTTGTTTTTTTCGCTTCGGCACGAAGTTCGGCGAAGTCGAGCGGTTCGCCAAACTTTATTTCTATTTTGTAGGGGCGCGGAAACAGGTGATGGCGTCCATACGCTTCAAATGCGCCAAACACTTTCACTGGCACCACCGGTGCATCGCTTTTAATAATGATCAGCCCCACTCCAGCCTGCGGTGCCCGAATCTGGCCAGTAAAAGAACGAGCGCCTTCGGGGTACATGATTACCGCATCTCCGGCACACAAGCGGGTGAGAAATGTTTTCAGGCCGCGTCCCGTCCCGGATTGATCCACTGGGATAACACCCCAACTACGCAATAAAACCCTGCTTAGAAACATGCGAAAAACATCTGCGCGCGCCAAACCCACGATCATGCGCCTCAAGGCACACACCACAAATACCGGATCGAAATAGCATAAATGATTCGAGGCGAGAATCACACTTCCCCGCCTAGGCACACGTTCTTGATGATGTACGCGCCAACGAAACCAGATGAAAAAAAACACCTGAAAAAAGAATCGAAAGGACCGGTAAGAGAAACTGGCTCGAGAGGGTTCAATTCCCATAACGTACGCCTATTTATTCTGCCGATTGATCTTGTTCCAAACCTTGCGCCGGAGGAGACTCGGCCACAGTAGTTTCAGCCAAGGGACAAACCGCAACTTGGGCGGGACAATCAACTCAGTGTCTCCATTCCCAACCGCTTTGAGAATGGCTGCCGAACATTCCGCAACCGAGATAGATTCACTGTTATGCCCCAACTTCCTGTCGCCCACCATCTTACCGTCGGCGGAACAAGCATTTTTACGCATATTGGTGCCACGAATCCAGTGCGGATGTACCGTGAGCACCTTAACCCCAGTGCCTTCCAGATCATATCGCAGTGCCCGGCAAAATCCTTCGAGCGCGTGCTTACTTGCCACATAGCCGGTGTGGTACGGCACTCCTATTTTACTCTGGATGCTCGCAATGGCGACAATATGGCCACAGCTTTGCTTGAGGTGCGGCAAGGCAAAATGAAGGCCGTTCACCGCACCAAGGTAATTCACCTCCATCAAACGGCGAAAAATATTCAGATCTTTCACTTCCTCAAACGGACCCCACATGCTGAGGCCGGCATTGGAAAGATAGATGTCGATGCCGCCAAACCGCCGAACCGCTTCATTAATGAGGTGTTTGCAATCAACAGGTTGAGTAACATCGCCAACAATCGAGACCACCTCACCTCCAACATTTTCACATTCAATGACGACCTCTGCGAGTGCTTCCCTGTTGCGTGCAAAGAGCACACAACGCGCTTGGCGGGACGCAAGATCGCGAGCCAATTGCCGGCCCAAGCCGGAAGAGGCACCGGTGATAACAACAGTTTTCCCGGCAAACATCAACCAGCCTTGTTGAATGATTGAATTGCTTCCTCAGTCAATCCCCATTCCTTGAGCGGGTGATCACCGGGAATGATCTTCCCGGGGTTCATTACGCCCTTTGGGTCAAGCCCGTCCTTTAGTGCCTTCACTGCTTTCATTCCGACAGGCGAAATGTCTTCCTCAATCCACGGTAAATGCTCACAACCAACCGCATGATGATGACTTACCGTGCCGCCAACGGTCATGAAGGCATCTTCGGCGGCCTTTTTGATGTATAAGTATTGTTCCATCTCGCGGCCCACAATCTGGCGGCAGCCAAAGGTGAAATAGAGACTCGCCCCAGTGTGGTAGTTGTGGCTGATATGGCAACCCACCCAAGGGTTCATCCCAGTATCCCGGATGGCTTTTTCAATCGCCGCCAACGTGGCTTTGTACATCGGAATGAGGTTATTCCAAGTGGTGGAGGTTTCGCTGACATCACCCATCACACTACGATCCATGAGGTAATCACGAACGTGCGGAAAATCGAATTTAGCCTCCTGAAACGATCGACCCGGACCAGTGCCAAGGCACACACCACCGTGTTTACGGAAGATGTGGGCAGACTCACGGCGTTGCCTGTGAAAAGTGTCGTAGTCCCCTTCGCAAGCTACGATCATGATGCAGCAGTTCTTAAAATCAATGCGCTTGATGTTGCCGAGATACCATTTCACACATTTGCCAATAAATTCCTTAAAGGGTGACTGAGTTTTCTTGAAGGCAAAGCTCAAAGCAGTCTTCTTGGGGTCATTCAGGCGTGCAATTACAGGCATACAACCCAGTCGCATGCATTCATGAATAGCGGCAACCCCACTTTCAAATCCAGAAAATATCCAACCATCAAATTCCTTGTACTCCGGCAAGCGATGCACCTGCATCGTCACTTCCGTTATTACCCCGATAATCCCCTCGCTGCCGATACACAGCTGGCGGATGTCGATGCCATTGGAGGACTTGGGCACAGTGCGGGAAATAATTGTACCACTCGGGGTAACCATCCGAATACTAATGACCATATCCTCAATCTTACCGTATTTGTCACTCTGCATGCCGGCCGAACGCGTGGCCACCCAGCCGCCGAGTGTGGAGTGAATGAATGAATCCGGAAAGTGGCCAAGTGTCACACCGTATTTTTCCAGTTGCTCCTCCATGTGCGGCCCATACACACCGGCTTCCATTCGTGCAGTGAGTGAACATTTATCCACCTCCAACACACGACACATCCGACACATATCGAGGCTGATCACAAACCGGCCGGCCTTGTCGTGGGGTTCCAAGCAACCAGCGATGTTTGTCCCGCCACCGAAGGGAATAATTACAGCATCGTGCTCGTTAGCCGCATTGACAATGGCCATCACCTCATCTTCGCTCGCTGGATAAACAACGAGATCGGGCGCATAATCAACCTGCCCGCGACGCAAGCGCAGGAGATCGCGAAATGCCTTGCCAGCTGCATGGATGAGGCGATCTTTTTTATCGGTAGAAATCTGATCATCAACCAACGCATTTTTTAGCGCCTCCAGTAACGACCTGTTTTCCTTTGCAATTGGAAGTGTTACCTCCTCGAATTTCACTGGTGGGATCGGGCTGCTGTCCTGCGATCCAAGTTCACTTTCCAAGTACGGCCAGAGCTTGGGCTTGTCGGCGTCGCTGAAACTCACATCCTCGTGACCCCAACCCCACCATTTCATGTGACGCACGTTGGGGTCAGCCATGAATATCCTTGAGCTTGTGAATGCGATTTTCCATTTCCGAAGTGATGGCGGTATAAATGGTCCTACCGCCACCATGTTCCTCCTGAAATCGGTTCGGGTCAATGGGTTCTCCGATCCGCACACAAATGCGGGCGGGCTTGATGATTCTACCGCCCTTTGGATAAGCACGATGTGTGCCTCTGATGTACACCGGCACTATCGGAATATCCAGCGTTGCGGCAATCATTGCGGGCCCTTTTTTCATGGGTGCTATTGCGCCTGTCTTTGACCGCGTGCCTTCAGGATAAATGATCAGGCTGCGATTTCCGTGACGGGTGAATTCCCGGCAGGCGACCATGAGTTTCACTATACTGGTACGCCTAGCACCGCGATCGGCCGGGATTAGGTTCATCAACTTCGAAAGGAAACTATTTCGTTTCTGATTGTCAAAAAAATAATCCTTCGCCGCAACCATACCGTACTGGTTAAAATCTTCGCCGCCAGCATACATCAATGCCGCACTATCCATGTGACTGCAGTGGTTGCTGCAGAACATAAACGGTGGCGAAGGAAGATTCTCGCGGCCAATTACCTTGAGTGGACAATACAGATTGAAGAGTCCTCGGCAAAACAACTCAAAGGCCTTATGCCAGCAGGCCAGGCGACCACGGGGATCCGTACGGAGATAGGCATATTCAGGTTCGAGCGTGGCCTGCCCCAGCAATTCTTGAAAGCTTGCCACTCTTATCTCCCAAATTTCGCGTGGGCTTCGGCAAACTCATTACTCACAATCGCTCCCGCCAACGAAATCTCCAACGCCAGTGCCGAGGCACAAATGATCTCTGCCAGTTTGCGCGAGGAATTTTTGCCGCCAGCACAGCCAATCATGTCCAAGTTTGATTTTTGGGCGTGCAACCGGGTGGCCCCGCCCACCGTGCCCACCGTCACGCTCGGCATGCTAAGTGTGCCATAAAGATCATCTCCACGCTTTTCATAGGTCGCAATGCCAATGGCGTTTTCCGCAACGCACGCAACATCCTGTCCCAACGCAAGGTATAACGCCGCCAGCGCATTGGCTGTATGAAGATTATATCCAAGCACACCAGCCATTTGTGAACCGAGTTGTTTGTCAGTGCGCGCCTCTAGAAGCTCATCAGCAGAGGCTCTCAGTAGTTTCTTCAACACTCGATTGGGAATCTGAAAACTACTAATCACATGATGACCGCGACCCTTGATTAGACTTCGGTGAGCTGGATTTTTGTCCGCATTAAAATTGCTTTCCACATAGTACTTGTATGGCACGCCGTTAGAGAGATTGTCCACGATGTAACGGCATGCTGTATCCGTGCTCATCGTCACCATATTTTGTCCGGCGGCCTCAGCGGTGTGATAAATAAAATCGAGGATTACTCGATTGTGAATCGGATGCTTATCAATGCGCAGCAGCTTGCCATGTTTTGTGGTACTCTCCGCAGCGGCCTTGATCTCCTCAAAATGTTCGTCAATCTGCTCCAAAAACGCCATCGCCTTCTCGATTTCCTTGAATCGAAAAACCGGCGCCCGCGACAGTTCCTGTTTCACGTGGCGCGTCTTGATACCGCCACTGCGATGCGTGAGATAAAAACCGCGCGTCATGGAAAGCGTCAGCGTACCTTCCACAGTGCACAGCGGCACATAGAAATCACCTTGAGCATATGAACCATCAATCTTCAAGGGGCCAGCCACGCTCATGGGCAACCCCACAAAGCCTATATGGTTTTCAATAAGTCCCCTGAGATTCTCGGGGTGATCCAAGGCAAACTCCGGCACTTGGTGCCCGGTTTGTTCCTTGAGCCATTGCTGGCGCGCCTCCGTATCCGCTTGAGTATAACCGCGCGGTGGTGTCAGTTTATTCATCGTTCATAGGCCAAATTCCTCATACGAGGGAAGGCCTGCAGTGTTAGGTGCCACGGCAAACAGTTGTCGGAAATCTACCCAGCCGACTCCGACAGTCCAGCATTACTTACTCGCTTGCCTGCACAGCCAAGCCGGCAGCAACACCAGCACTGTGGCAAGCGCACCTGACAGTCCAACCGCTAAAAGCAGACCAAAATGAACCACAGGTGGGAATGATGACACCCAAAACACTGCCACCATTCCCACCAATATCGCCGTGGTGGCCACGATCGGACGCCCTTTTACCATCATCGCCCGGCGCGCTGCCTCGATGGCCGAAGCCCCACCCGCCATTTCATCGCGCCAATGCGTAATGAAATGAATTGTATCGTCCACGGCAATACCCAGGGCAATAGCCGCCACCATAATGGTAACCGAATTCAGAGGCACACCCACAAACCCTTGCAGAGCAATGAGTAATCCCACCGGCAACAGGTTGACGACCAGTGCTAAAACCGCCAGTGTTAATGAACGCCACAACATAGTTAGCACCAATCCGATCAGCCCCATGCTCCAGAACACACTTTTGCGCTGACTGCGAACGACACGCTGATCGGCTTCAAGAATGTCGCGAATACCGCTGTTCGCCGATACATTCACACCCTCCGGTGCCTTTTCTCGTGCTCGCACTTCCAGTCGCCGCAACAGGTCGAGATACTCCTCGCTCGGCATGTCACGCGTGCGCAGCGTAAGCTGGGCGGTTTGGTAATTCGTATCGCACAGTGTCCTCAAAAATGGCAACTGCGCTGTTTGCGACCGAATGATTCCCGTGAACAGTGCGATCGTGTAAGGGCTCTCCGGCAAATGCCGCACCCCTTCCTCACCGCCTTCCCAGACCTCGTTAATCACCGCAAGTAACTGCGCATACGAATACACCGCCGTCACCCCTGAATCCTTAGCGGCCTCGCGATGAAGTTCGTCTAGAAAATTCAGAAATTGTGGGTGATTAATCCCATTGGTCTTCCCCGAATCCACCGCCAACTGCACCATGTTTATCCCACCGTACGCTGCATCCATCTCTTCAATCATTCGCCGCGTAGGACTATTAGTATTCAGAAACTCCGAAGCCCGCACGTCCGTACGCACCAAGCTGATGCCCAATGCAATAATAACGGCACAAATAAATAAACACCCTGGCAGGTCTATTCTCGTGCGCACCCAGTTCATCCAACCCAAGCTCAAGATCGAGGAAGTTTTTTTCTCCGTACTAACCGCCAATTGCCCGAAAAAAAGCGGCAACAACGCCAAGCCCGGGCCGAAGGTGAGCGCGAAGAGCATCGCCAACCCCGCTGCACCCAATAGACCGAACTCCTGCAATTGCTCCACGTCACTGGCCAACAGAGCCAACAGCCCAATTGCTGTCGTCAATGCCGCGAAACCACTCGCACGAAACACCTCGCCCCACATCACGCGCACCGATGCCATGCCATTCCGCCCCGCAACCCACGCCCGCTGAAACGACGTTCCAATATGCGTTAACAACGTGAGGTGCACCCCTGTCAGCAGCGGGATCAACAAGATGGTGAAAATATTCAACCGCAGGCCGGTGAGCTGGAAAAGCGCCGGCAACAGCATGATGCCAAGTACTTGGTTAAGCAGGATATAGATCATCAGCCGCGGTGCACGCCAGAAGGTGATGGACAACACCACCAGCAACACCACCAATGCCGTGGGCAAGAAGCGCTGCACGTCCCTTGTAACCGTCGATCGGATTTCATGTTCAATCAATGGCAGGCCAATTGCACGAACCGAGTGCCCCTTGTCGCGAAAGGGCTGAAGCGCCGCTTCCAGCTGCCGGTGAAATTGAACCTGCTGTCCGGCCGTCTCCAAGAGTCGGTTATAGTTGACCAGCAGCACCGTATGCTGACCGTCCTCCGCCACAAGAAAATTCCGGGCAAAAGGATGTTCCTGCGACCAGCGCCGTAACTCCGCCATGCTCACAGTGTCCAATTCCTGTGGCACGAGATCCACCCACTCCATATTGGGGATGGGAAACTTTTTTGTGACCACTGGTCGTGCCATGTTCATCACAAGACTGATTACGTTGGTCTGGACCCACACATGTTTTTCGCCAGATAGGATGTTGGTCGTGGAGGTTGTGCCCCCAGGAATATTCGCCAACGCCACAGTCACTTCCCGGATCAAATCAATCCCCTCGGGTGTAAACACCTCGCCACAGTCAAGGCTCACAACGATGGGCACCGAGTCCCCTAAAACAGTACGCGCAGATTGATAACTTTGTAGGTTGCGCTGATCTCCCGACAAGAGATCATCCATCTCTGAATCCACCGTCACCCGGGAAAACAATACCGAAGCGGCGCAAAGTCCGACTAAAAGAAATATCGTCCCGCCGGGATATCGAAGGAATGGATTGCGGGTTGTTCGCGTCACAGCCCGCTTTTACGCCGAGGGCAAGTGAATCACGACTATTTTTTGCCCACCAGTTCGAGCACAGCAGCCGTCATGGCAATAACACCGGTTTTAATACAATTCGTGTCGGGCGCGAACTTGGCCGAATGCAACGAAGGCAACGGCTGCCCCAATGCCCGAGCCTGTTTCATGGCAGCGGGTGATACTCCACCTAGGCGGAACATATAGATCGGAATCTTGTGCTCAGTACGGCCGTAACGTCCGAAGTCTTCGCCTCCCATGGTTGGCTTGCGCTCAATCAAAACATCCTTGCCAA
>CAZTTU010000074.1:0-12468 GCA_964616045.1 uncultured Verrucomicrobiota bacterium
AAAAGAACCCCTTCTTCCTTTACCTGCCCCAGGCCATGCCCGGCAGCACCCGCGCGCCCTTCGCCAGTGAGGCGTTCCGTGGCCAATCAAAAAATGGACCGTGGGGCGACTCGATTGAAGAACTGGACTGGTCTGCCGGTGAGATTCTCAAGGCGTTAAGGAAGCATGGCCTGGATGAAAAAACCCTCGTCCTCTGGACCAGCGACAACGGCGCCCCACGCCGCAACCCGCCCCAGGGCAGCAACCTCCCTCTGGGTGGCTGGGGCTACACCACTGCAGAGGGCGGCATGCGTGTACCCGCCATCGTCCGTTGGCCGAACAATATCCCGCCCGGCAGCATCAACGACGAACTCTCCTCATTAATGGATTTATTGCCCACCTTCGCCCGACTGGCCGGCGCAAAATTGCCCGCGCACAAGATTGACGGCAAAAATATATGGCCATTGTGGAGCCAACCGAAGGCCAATACCCCGCATGAATCCTTTTACTATTACCACAGCCAACACCTTGAAGCGGTCCGTGACGCCCGCTGGAAGTTATACCTACCACACTCCCCGGATCAACCCGTGCGCAAAGGCACAAAACGCAGGCAACAACCGGTTCTTTATGAGGTCAAGACCGACATCGCTGAAAAACGCGATGTCGCCGCCCAGCATCCAAAAATCGTAAAGCGCCTGACTCAAGCCGCCCAAGCCGCACTCAGGGATTTGGGTGAAGGAAAACAAAAAGGCGCCAACGTGCGCCCGGTGGGCCGGGCGAAAAACACCACTCCACGGGTTCAATAAAAAAGCGGACCAAGAATGGTCCGCTTGTGAAAACCTGGCTAAAAATCTCTACTTGGCCTCAAGCCGATAGATGCGGCCTTTCCCCTCGAAACCCAGCATATACTGCTCTCCAGCCTGATCCTCGGCAAAGCTCGCCACAAACCGGATCGGGTTTGGCCCTACTACCTGACCGTATTCAGTTACCTTGCCACCACTCTGACGAAACGCCCAGATTGTGCCGGTCTTGTAGTCACCATAGACATACGCTCCACGCAGGGCGGGAATCTTTTTGCCGCGATAAACGTAGCCACCGGTAATACTGAGTCCGTGCCCGTGTTTGTTGAACAGCGATTTCGCCGCCAGAGCAGGGGTATGGGGATACTCAATCACCGGATTCAGAAACTCCTCGGGGTTCTTGTGCTTGCTGGGAGTGATTTTTGCGCGGCTTTTACTGCTTAGACTCTCGTGAAATCCTTCACGAGTGCGCCAACCGTAGTTGCCGCCCTTCACGATCAGGTTCACTTCCTCCCAGTAATCCTGCCCCACATCGGCCGCCAGAAAATCACCGGTCTCCCGGTCAAAACTCATGCGCCAGACATTACGCAAACCGTAGGCCCAAATTTCACCCCGTGCACCCTTGCGGTTCAAGAAAGGGTTGTCCTTGGGAATACCGTAGGGCAAATCTCCCGTACGTGAATCCACATCAATACGCATAATGGTTCCCCGCAGGGTGGAAAGGTTCTGGCCATTATCATTGGGGTCCTCGCGTGCACCCCCATCACCATGGGTAATGTAGAGTTTGCCGTCGGGACCAAAAAGAATGCAGCCGCCATCATGGTTCCAAAACGGTCGTTCGATTGTCAAAAGCTTGCGTTCACTGGCTGGATCAATCCTGTTCTTATCATCCTTGCTCAGCCGGAATTCACTCACGATGCTGCGCATCGGTTCATGGGCTGAATAAAAAACATAAAACCTGCCGTTCTTGGCAAACTGCGGATGAAACGCCATGCCGAGCAGGCCTTCCTCATCCTTCACGTAGGGCTTGCGCGCTTCGATATCAAAAAAGAACCTGGTCTTTTTGCCTTTGGAGTTTTTCGGCAGAATATGGATCTTGCCACGCTGCTCCAGTACAAACATCCGGCCATCAGGCAACTGTTCCAGCCAAAGCGGGCGCTGGAGTTTTAGATTCGGGTAGGCATTTACCAGTTTCAGCTGTGGCAATTCTGCAGAAACTGTACCAACAATCGCCAACACGAAGAGTGCTGACACCAGTCGTTTGATAGAAATTAAGAGGTTCATCAGCGCGATTCAACGCCGTGTCGCAGCGGTTGTCAATCCCCGGCCAGACACCAAAGCACCACAAACAGTTCGCCTGTACCGGCGACCAACAACGGCAAACCCACCGGCCAAGGCCCAGCCAACAGCAATGCCATTCCCACCACTACCAATCCAGCGGGAACCAACGGAAAGTTCAACGAGTCATTCATAACACCCTCAGCCTAAGTCATCATATGGGACATTCACTGTCCCAGCAGAAACTAAACCAAAAGCCCTTTGCGTGAGTTAACCGGTAATGCTAGGGTTGCGGCATGAAAATAACCTTATTTTTGTGGCTTGCCGTGGCGGTTTACCTGACAGCTGCGGAGCCTCGCTATCAACTGCGCAGTCTCATTCAAGAAGATGGCTCACTACTGCACATTCGCATGGATACACAGACGGGCAAAACGTGGCGGTTGGATCGCACCTTGAATAACCGCTTGTGGACAAGCCTGAAAGGGAAGGCCACAGAAACAAAACTGGGTGATATCGAATTGCCACAAGTTAGGGCGTTGGACTCCTTCACGCTGGAGGAATCGATTCATGTTCTGGTTACCATGATAAAAAAAGCCAATGACGGCGCGGCAGTGCCAATCATGTTTCTGGTTCCAGTTGCTGACCCAGCGGTAACCCGCACCAAGGCCGAGGAACGCATTGTGCCACCGGCCCGATCCAATGACCCCGGTCCCGCGGGAATCGATCCAAACACGGGTCTTCCGTTCCGCCCAACTGGTCATCCCCTTTTTCTTGAACCGCCCAAATTTCCAGACGGTATTGGAAGACCTCCCGGATTTCCTGACAACACCATTCCTCACCCGCCACCAGTGCGTGATCCAAACGGCATTTTAATCGATCCCACCACCGGACTTCCCTTGGGGCAAAGTTTCCCTGGGACTGAACCCGGTGGCTTGCCGACCGCCCCTAGACGCGACTTTCCACGAATAAATCGCCTAGGCACGCCCGATGCCAACACTATCCGGATTCGCGGACTGAAGCAGGAATTGAAAAATCAGACGGCGCTGGGACTGTTGACTGTTCTTTTGAACTCAGCCGACACGCCGTTGCGCTGCGTGATTGATGAGGACATTATTTATTTTGTGCCAGAGACCTCCACTGTCAATTTACGCGGCGGCAAAACTGCCCGACCGGAATACGAGGAAAACTGGGTGGAGATCGGCGAAAAAAAGGGCGAATAGCCAACCGGCGGGTTGTCATGCGAACAAGTCGACGTTGAACGACGTTCGTGGCAGTGGTTCATTAGCCGCACGAGGACTCAAATTGAACGACTGGAATTTTCAATCGCGTGGGCATCAATGTCACGAGTGTGGCCAGCCTTTTGAGGACGGCACGGGATGCCACACGATACTAGCCTATGAGAATCAAGAATATGCCAGGCAGGATTTATGCGAGCCGTGTTGGGTGAGAGAATACGGTGAAGGTCTGCCCGACCGAAAGGGGTTTATTTCCCACTGGCAGGGCAACTACGAGACCCCACCGCCTCCACCGCCCGATGCCATCAAGAAATCCACTGCCGAAGGACTGCTGCGTAATCTTCTGGAAACCAACGATGAGCGTTGGCACGAAGCCAGCTACATTCTAGCCGTAATGCTCGAGCGCAAACGCATTCTCAAGGTGAAGGAGCAAATCAAGGAAAGAAACGGCCGGGTGTTTGTGTATGAGCAGCCCAAGAGTGGTGACCTGTTCACTATCCCGGATCCCAACTTAAAAATGGAGGAGCTTGAGCAGGTGCAAATCGAAGTGGCCGCGCTACTGGAGCACGGACTGCCAACCCAAGGCGAGGAGTGGCCACCGATTCCTGATGAACCGAAAACTGAAGTGATCGATAAAGAAGAAGCACCGACCAAGACGGATTCCACTTCCTGATGAGCCATGCCCAGCCGCAGTCCATTGCAAAATCGAATGGGTTATAATTTCAAGAAACCCGAGCTGCTGGAGCTTGCCCTTACGCATCCCTCGGTAAACCATGAGCAGAAAAAAACGCTCACCAATAATCAACGGCTAGAGTTTCTTGGCGACGCCGTGCTGCAAATGATCATCAGTGCGGAATTATACCGCCAATTTCCCGCACATGACGAAGGCACGCTATCCACGGCACGCGCAAGAATGGTCAACCGGGAAGCCCTTGCAAAACGGGCTGTTCAAATTAAACTCGGCGGAGATCTGATGCTCAGTCGCGGCGAAGAACGCAATGGCGGTCGTGAACGAACTTCGGCATTGGCGGACGCTTTTGAGTCAGTGGTGGGAGCGATCTATCTTGATGGCGGATTCATGAAGGTAAAAACATTCATCCTTACACATTTTTCTGAACTGTTTGAAGGTGCCAATGCCGGCCGACATGTTGACAACCCAAAGGGAGAGTTGCAGGAAATTCTTCAAGGCAAAAGTGCGGTTGCCCCCGAGTACCGATTACTCGACTCACAGGGACCCGATCACGATCGCTCCTTCGAATGTGCTGTGCGCCACAGCGGTCGCGAGTTGGCGCGCGGTACTGGCAAAAGTAAAAAGACTGCGGAGACCGATGCCGCAACCAAGGCGATTCAGCTACTCAGAACTCAGGGCCAAGCGTAGACACGCAGTCCTTTGAAATTGACCCGACCAGTGGACTCCATTAGGCTGTCGGTGTATTTTTTGCCATGGCTAACAGCAAATTCCAAAATATTCAGAACAGTTACCTGATACCCCATGTGGTGGAGCAAACCAGTCGCGGCGAGCGCGGATACGACATTTACTCCCGCTTGCTTGTGGATCGTATCATCTTTCTTGGAACAGCCATTGACGACAACGTAGCCAATGCTGTGATCGCTCAATTACTATTTCTGCAAATGTCCGACCCGAAAAAGGACGTTCACATCTATGTCAATTCACCGGGAGGTCATGTGTCGGCGGGTCTCGCAGTGTACGACACAATGCAGTTCCTCACGTGTGACGTAAATACATACTGCATCGGCCAAGCTGCGAGCATGGGAGCAGTACTGCTTGCTGGCGGCACAAAAGGCAAACGGTTCGCTTTGCCCAATGCAAACATCATGATACACCAAGTACTGGGGGGCACACAGGGCCAAGCCACGGACATGGAGATTCACGTCAAACACATGCTTGACCTAAAGAAGACCCTCACGGAAATCCTCTCCAAGCATACCGGCAAACCCTACGAGGAGGTTTTTCAGGCCTGTGAACGCGATCACTTTTTGGGTGCCGAAGAGGCCAAGGCGTTCGGCCTAGTTGATGAAGTAGTTGCCTCCCGATCGGACGTGCCCACCCTGCCAGATAAATCTTCTGTTAAAGAGAAGTAGCCATGGCTCGCCCGCGCAATCTCACCCTGTGTAGCTTTTGCGGCAAAAGCCACGCGGAAGTCCGCAAACTGGTGTCCGGCCCGGGCGTGTATATCTGCGACGGTTGCGTGGAAACCTTTAAACAGGTGCTCGATAAGGAACTGGCCATCGACAAACCCAAGGCGAAGGCGCTTTCCATCAGGCGCCCCTCCGAAATCAAGGCTGAACTGGATCGTCATTGCATCGGGCAGGACGAAGCCAAGAAGACGCTTGCAGTAGCGGTGTACAACCACTACAAGCGCATACTTCACGAAACTCCCGATAACAAAAACGACGAAGACTCTCTGCATTCCGGGGTGAAAATTGAGAAAACCAACATCATGCTCATCGGTTCCACCGGCACGGGCAAGACATTGCTCGCCCGCACCTTGGCAGATGTTCTTGATGTGCCCTTTGCCATCGCCGACGCCACCACTCTCACTGAGGCCGGTTATGTGGGTGAAGACGTGGAGAATATTATTCTACGTCTGCTTCAATCCGCTGACTATGATGTGAACCGCGCCGAGATGGGCATCATCTATATCGACGAAATCGACAAGATTACGCGACGCACCGAGAACGTCTCCATAACTCGCGACGTTTCTGGTGAAGGCGTTCAGCAAGCGCTCTTAAAAATTCTGGAAGGCACCGTTTGCAATGTCCCCCCCCAGGGCGGACGAAAACATCCTCAACAGGAGTACATCCGCGTGGACACTCACAAAGTCCTGTTCATTTGCGGTGGTGCATTCGTCGATCTCGACAAGATCATCCAGCGTCGCCTTGGAAATCATATGCTTGGTTTTGGAGCAATGGATGAACAACTCAAGGCTGTGCGGAAAGGTCGAGACGCACTAAATCACGTAGAACCTGAAGATCTTATGAGTTTTGGTTTCATTCCTGAATTTATTGGACGCCTACCAATGATAACCGTCCTTACCGAACTCACTGAAGATCAACTGGTCGCCATCCTCACTGATACCAAAAACGCGCTCACCAAGCAGTACAAGAAGCTTTTATGGCTCGAAGGTGTGGAGCTGGATTTTACACGCGACGCCCTGTACGAGCTCGCCGCCCAAGCCATCAAGAAAGGCACCGGTGCTCGTGCCTTGCGCGGCCAGATCGAACGACTGATGCTCAATCTCATGTATGAGATTCCCGAAAGTAACGATATTGAAGGCGTAAAAATCACCCGAGGCGCGGTGCAAGGAAAAAGCAAACCCGTACTGCGCCGCAAACCCAAACAGGCCGCAGCATAGCCTCGCACCGCCCTAGGTTGCCTGCCAGCCCAAGCGCACTCTGTAGTCGTGACTGACTCCAACTTCATTGCTAATCGAGTTGCCACTCATGTGAGTGCCGTGCCGCCGTCGGGCATCCGAAAGTTTTTTGAATTGGTCCAGAGCCGGCCGGATGTCATTTCGCTTGGCGTCGGCGAACCTGATTTTACTACGCCCTGGCACATTCGTGAGGCGGCGATCTTCGCCCTCGAACGCGGAAAGACCAGCTACACCTCCAACTTCGGCCTGCTCAAATTGCGCGAAGCAATAGGCAGATACGTGGAGAAATATTTCGGACCGACCTACAATCCGGACAATGAGATCCTAATTACCGTCGGTGTCAGCGAAGCACTCGATCTAGCCCTACGCGCTTTGACAAACCCTGGCGATGAAATCATCTACCATGAACCCTGTTACGTGAGTTACTCCCCTTCAATTGCTTTGGCCCATGGCGTGGCTGTTCCAGTAAACTGTCTGGCTGAAGAACAATTCAGTGTTACGGCCGCGGCAATCGCGAATGCGATTACCGAAAAAAGCAAGGTACTCATACTTAATTTCCCCACTAATCCCACCGGCGGCACAATGACGCGTGAATCATTGCAGTCCATCGCCGGACTCGCTGTACGCCATGATCTCATCGTGATCGCCGATGAGATTTATGCAGAACTTACGTTCGAGGGTGCGCATGTGAGCATTGCAAACCTGACTGGAATGAAAGAGCGCACGATTTTTCTGCACGGCTTTTCCAAGGCGTATGCAATGACCGGATTCCGGTTGGGTTACGCCTGCGGACCCGCCGGGCTTATTCACGCGATGATGCGTATTCACCAATATTCAATGTTGTGCGCCAGTATCATCAGTCAGGAAGCCGCACTGGAAGCGATACGGAACGGTGAAGGGCCGATGCTAGAGATGCGTGAGGAATATCGCCACCGCCGCAACTTCATGGTAAACGCCCTGAACGCAATGGGGCTCGACTGCCTTTTGCCGCACGGCTCGTTCTACGCCTTCCCTAGCGTGAAATCGACCGGGTTACCCTCAAAGGAATTTGCCACGCAACTACTTCAGGAAGAGAACGTGGCCGCCGTGCCTGGTATCGCTTTCGGCGATTGTGGTGAAAATTTCATCCGTTGCTGTTTCGCAACAAGCTTAGAGAAAATTGAGCTGGCCATGAAACGCATGGAGCGTTTTGTATCTGCAACAAAAAAGGGCTGAGTTCCATCAGCCCTTGCTCGCACGATTGCCAAACTCTATCGAAGTAGCTGCTTCTCTAGATAATGCACTGTCTGGCGCACATTAGCATCAATCTCCATACGATCCTTCACTAGACGGCAAGCATGCAGCACAGTACCGTGATCGCGACCACCAAAAGACTCACCGATGGCACTCAATGAATGTTCGGTCAGCATACGGGAAAGATACATAGCGATCTGACGAGGGAACGCTATATTCTCCGGGCGACGCTTGCTAGTCATGTCCGCCATACGCAGGTCAAACTTCTCAGCCACCTTTTTCTGGATCACCTCAATAGTGATAGTGTGCCGCCCCTCTTCCTGCAGAATCTCACGCAACAGGTTTTCCGCCACGTCATTGGTGAGCTCCTTGCCAGTGAGATGCGCGTAAGAGGCCACCCGGATCAACGCACCTTCAAGTCGCCGGATATTGGTGCGAATACGATTTGCAAGGAATGTGAGCACTTCCTCTGGAATCTCTACGCCCATGGTCTTTACCTTGTTGCGCAATATGGCAAGGCGGGTTTCCACGTCAGGTGGCTGCAGATCGGTCACCAACCCCCATTCGAAGCGACTCACAAGCCGATGCTCAAGGTTCTGAATCTCACTGGCCGGTCTGTCACAAGTTAGCACGATCTGCTTATGAGCTTCATGTAATGCGTTAAAGGTATGGAAAAACTCTTCCTGAATACGCTCCTTCCCCGCGAGAAACTGAACGTCATCAATCAATAGCACATCAGTCTGACGGTATTTTTTCCGAAACTTAACCAACTGATTCTCCTGAATCGCAGCGATGTACTCGTTGGTGAATTTCTCAGAGGACACGTAGGAAACATTGGCAATTTTCTTCGTTGCCGCCACATGTTGGCCCACCGCATGCAATAAGTGTGTTTTACCAAGACCCGTTCCACCGTACAGGAAGAGAGGGTTATAAGCCTTGCCCGGTTGCTGCGACACAGCCAGAGCAGCGGCATGAGCAAAACTGTTGGTGTTTCCCACCACAAAGGTCTCAAACGTATTACGTGGATTGAAAATCAGATCACCCTCATTCGACTTGCTTGCTGCCGTTGCTGTTTTACCCCGGACAGCCTTAGCGGGAGTCGGTGAAATGCCGTTACCTTCAGCCACCTTGAACTTAATCTTCAATTTCCGCCCGCTTGCCTGTGTCAAAGCATCTTGCAATAATTCCAGATAGTTATCTTTCAGCCAAACCTCGGAAAATTCATTTGGCACTTCCAAGGTGATTGAAGACTGGTTAAGCGACAAAGGTTGCACCGAAGAAAACCAGAGGTTGTACGTCTCGGTGTTTAGCAGGGTACGAATCTGCTTTGTAGTTTTCGTCCAAATTTTATCGACTGGCGCCTGCATCGTTTTCGTCTAAAGAGCTAGGGGTTCAAATTATTGTTAGTTCAAAAGTCCGGCATCTTACCGGAACAAGCCAAAAGGCCTTCAGGTCGGGCTTATTTATTCGGGACAGTGGAAAATCCACAATTTTATCCTCAGGCCAAATCGCCTTCTCTTCCAGCCGACAGGTTGTCCCAGCATAGAGCAAGCTCTGTTTTGCCGGGACGCGGAGCAATGTGTATGCGAATGGTTGCATCGATTCCACGCCAAGCTATTAACTTTTGTTCACTCATTGTTCACATGTCTCCTTATTGCTTGACAGCAACACAACCCTCAAACAAGTCGCATCTCTTTTTGGCATAACTTTACACATTATAAATTCTCATCAATTACATAACGCAATGAAGGAACCGTTTGAAGGGTAGCGATATTATAGCGCATCCTCACCGGTTTCCCCAGTGCGGATACGGGTTGCGCTTTCCACTGATGAGACAAAAATTTTACCGTCACCTATCTTGCCAGTGTTGACCACAGCTTGGATCGACTTCACAGCGTTCCCTGCTTGTTCGTCTGCCACCACCAGTTCCAGTTTTAGCTTGGGTAAAAAATCCACAGTGTACTCACTGCCACGATATATCTCCGTATGACCCTTCTGTCGACCGAAGCCCTTCACCTCTGTCACAGTCATGCCCACGATGCCCAACTCGGTTAACGCCTCTTTGACATCTTCCAATTTAAAGGGTTTGATAATGGCATCGATGCGCTTCATTTACGTACAGGTTGTGTGGTGATTTTAACTACCCAATCAATCGTGGCAACCGCGAATCGATTATTTTTAAAAATAAATTTCACTTTTATTGTTAGATTTGAAATTGACATCTTCGATTGCATTCTCGACACCAACACTTTTGCCCCCTAAACCATTTCGCTGATGGGCTGGATTTATCGCAATTGCCTACGCACCCTGCTTTTTAAGCAGGAATCTGAATCCGCGCACAATCGCGTTCTGAAGGGACTTTCGATCGCCAGCAGCTTTCCAGTGCTCCCCATGCTCACTGATGGTCTATATGGCGCGGCAGATTTGCCTATACAATTTGCCGACTTGCAATTCACCAATCCAGTTGGCCTCGCTGCTGGCATGGATAAATTTGCCACTGCTGTGCCAATGTGGGAACGAATAGGTTTCGGTTTCACTGAACTCGGAAGCGTCACACGCCATGCCCAGCCCGGCAATGATGCCCCGCGAATGTTCCGTGCAGTTGCCGAACGCGCCTTAGTCAATCGCATGGGTTTCAATAATCCTGGTGCAGAAGCGTTTGCCACCACGTTAAGCAAATGGCGAGAGCACGATGTATGGCCCAACCACCCCATCGGCATCAATATGGGCAAATCCAAAATCACCCCACTGGATGAAGCCGCGGAAGATTACGCGTTTTCCTTTCGCACCCTGCAGCATCTAGCTGACTTTTTTGTCATCAACATCAGCTCGCCCAATACACCGAACTTGAGAAAACTGCAGGATAAGTCAGCACTCGATGAAATATTAAAAGCTCTGCGCGCGGTAAATGCCGAAAAACCATTGCTGATAAAAATTGCGCCAGATCTCACTTCCGAGGAGATTGACGATGTGCTGACCTTGACCACAAGCCATTCTATCACCGGCATTGTGGCCACCAACACCACTACTGCCAGACCGAACACGAGCGATTCACAATGCGAAAAAGTCTATAACGAAACCGGCGGTCTCAGCGGCGCGCCTTTACGCCAGCGCAGCACTGAGATCATCGCATACATTCATAAACAAACAAACGGCAAACTGCCGATCATCGGTGTGGGTGGCATTTTCACGGCTGACGATGCATGGGAGAAAATCACTGCCGGTGCGAGTCTGGTACAGGTGTACACCGGCTTGGTCTACGAAGGCCCATCCATAGCCGGCGACATTGTATGCGGCCTAAAGTTTCGCATGGAAAAGGAAGGTTTTCGATCCTTTGAGGAAGTAGTGGGCTCAGCTAATTAGCTATTCCTTTGTTCATGTACCACCGCAATGATCCGCGCGCTCGTATCCTCGGGCGTTTCACCAGAGTTATTGATAATCGTTGCACCCTCTGGAATTACCAGTGGAGCGGCCTTGCGCGTGCTATCACGCTGATCCCGTGCCGCAAGGTTTTCCTGCACTCCATCGGCATCGCGCCGTGCCTGACGCACATCGGCCGAAGCATCCATGAAAAACTTGTAAGGTGTCTCGGGGAAGATATTGGATCCGATGTCGCGCCCTTCCATCACGAGGTTACCAAATCGCACGCAGGACCGCTGCTTTTCCCTCATCCAATCACGCACAAACGGCACGGTGGCCACATGCGATACCGCCCCACTGATTTCCTCCGTACGGATTTCCCGCTCCGGAAAATACCCATTCACTTCGAGCCACACGCGGTTTTCCCGACACACTAATTCCGCATTCCAATTGTGACACAACGCCTCCACCGCTCCGATATCCGCCACATCCACACCCTTTTGCAGCACGTACCACGCGAACGTACGATACATCGCACCTGTATCCACGTAGATATAGCCGAGGTGGGTCGAAATGAGTTTGGCGTTGGTACTCTTACCACTCGCACTCGGTCCATCGATGGCAATGACAATTGACTCACTCATTATGATGCAAATAAATCATCGTTCGTAAGCACGTTTCCGTTGGCATCTTTTATCACAACGCCCAAGCCCATCGGCGGCGCGGCGATGATTTTCTGAAAGAAACTCGGAAATGTTTTTTTTACACAAGCGGGATTGCGCAGTCGCATGCCAGATACTTTCAGGCCTAGCAGGGAAAAGCACATAGCCATGCGGTGGTCTTGGTATGTCTCAATTTCCGCACCATGCAAATCCGATGAGGGCTCGATATGCAGCGTGTCGCCCTCCTCGATGATCTTCGCCCCACACTTGGTGAGCTCCATTTGGATCGCCTTCACGCGCTCACATTCCTGCACACGCAACCGGCCAAGGTCAGTAAAACTCATTGGCTGATCTGCCAACGGCGCGAGAATAATCGCCGTCATGATGCTGTCACCAAGATCCTTTTGGCGTGACACTTCGCGTGGTTGGGACAGGAATCGTGGGAACTGCGTATCGACTTGCCACCCGGTCAGCGGCCAGTTCACCACTTCCACACCTTCATGGATGCAGTTCACTCCCCAAAAAT
>CAZTTU010000075.1:0-12323 GCA_964616045.1 uncultured Verrucomicrobiota bacterium
ACCATACCCACGCCAAGGCTGGCGTCAATGGTGGGGGAGCAGGAGGGGCGTTAGGTCAGTCCCAGCAGGTGAATTCCCAAGCTTTTTCCTTGGTTGGGACAAGGCGTGTTCCGCCCAAGGCGCTGCGGAAAACCCGAATTGTTCTTCACGGGTCATCCTCATGTTCAATGGTTGTGTGCGAACTGTGTTAAACCACAGCTGGTTCACCCTCACCCGTGAGGGGTTAGTGAAGAAAACCCCTTGAAAACCCGGCCAAATAAATGGTGGGCGATGAGGGATTCGAACCCCCGACCAACGGCGTGTAAAGCCGGTGCGCTAGCCGCTGCGCCAATCGCCCTAAAAATCAGCACGACGGCGCTTGAATATGTAAGAAATCTTGCCGTCTTCCTTGCGCTCTGAAAAAAGCTCCCACCCCTCATTGCCCAGCTCATTCAGTTCACCTTCAAGGTCATCAATCTGCGCACTGACAACCTTGTACTCCCACTGTGCGGGTGCGCGAGGGGTAAGATATACGCCCGCATTTACTCCCGTGTCCGCAATATCTGTAACCTGCCCGGCTACCAGACGGGCGTTGCCAGTGACCTGTGCCATATCCTCCCTTACAAGCCGCGTCATCTCACGAAGATTATCTGTTGCCTGGACAATATTAGAGGCAATCTGGCCCTTGATGCCGGAACGAACGGCAACTTCAACGCTCGCTGCCTCACCTTCATCAGCCTGAATCTCCTGCCGTGTCACCTGGGTGCCACAGCCCGCCATAAAAAATACCGATAACAGCAGCAGATTTAACCGAAAACTCATCATGCGAAACATTGGACTACAGAGTTGTGCCAATTTCAAGAAAACAATCCGGCGCGCCAGCCTCTAGGGATGTCTAGTAACAAACAACAGAAGCCACACTGCGATTGAGGATATTGAACTCAACCGTCTGGCAGGGTTTTCTGTTGCGCGCATCCATAACGCGAAGGCCACGATAGATCCATTTGCCATTCTGCTCTTCATCGGGCTTTCCAAATGCCTCCAGGACGCGTTCCTGCCGCTTGTTTAAAAAGTAATGTTTAATTGAGTAGCCAGTCTCACTTCCGAAGTTGAATGCGGGCGAATCATAATAAGCCAGCCAAAGATAACGCCGGGATATTCCGCCCTTGGGTGTATTTGGGTTTAAAGGCCCGGCTAGGCTATTGGTGGTGCCGGCGGGCCGGTTGGGGATGGCGCCGACTACGGGTGCAGCATTGGTGGTGGCAACTGACGGCTTGGGGATGGCGGGCTTGGTCCCGGAGAGTCCGCCCAGACCGGCCCCGAGGTCGAAATTGCCGCCCAAGGCGGCCTCAAGCTTGCCCATGACTTTTTGGCGCAGATAGGTGATGAAATCGTCGGTGGTGCGAACGTCGCGGTCAATCTCGACGATGATCTTGTCCACATCATCGAGACCCTGCAGCAGGCTGTTTTCATCCGCGCCACCCAAGTCATCGATCTGGGAAGCCACGGTCTGGAACTGCTCCATCGTCCTCACCTTGGCATCCGCTCCAGCAATGCCCGCCTGCATGGCGCCGAAAATCAAGTCGGGCTGAGTCAGCTGCCATTTGTCATCCACCAAAATAAGCTCCAACTTCTCCACCCCTGAACTGGTGCCAAGGAATGCCATCGGGGGGTAATTGACCTCCACAACCGCAGTACTTCCATCCTGCGAAACAAGTTTCACCTCAATTTCTTTTAAGGGAGCCTTGAAGCCTTTCTCCCAGGAATTCTCACCTTCCTGCGCGGGAATGGCATCGAGCTTTTCCATCAAACCCACGCCTGTCTTGGCAACAAATCCATCAAGATCAGGATTCTGTAGCCAGTCGATGTTTTTCAGGTCGCTGTCCAGCAGGGTGAAGAGGATGTCCGCAGTGGCACCAAACATCCATGGCTCAATCTTCAGGTCGGCCTTGTATTTTTGAATCACCACGGCGAACGCGGTGTTGGCGGCGGCACCAGTGAGCGCACTGAGGTCCAGCCCATCGCCATCGCCGCCGCCCAAGGAACTGCTTAACACATCCGCCAGCGCCGCGTTGCCAGCAGCCGGCGGTTTGTAGTCCAACACGCCGAGGATAACATTTTTCTTGTTCTTGATTAATTGCGCGAAGTTGCGTGCCACTCCCAGGCTTCGGGTATACACGCGCGGCTTGCCGGCGGCTGCGGCGCCCATTTTTATAATGCGATCGGAGAAATCCTGTTTTAAATCGGGAGGCTGGGCAGCCCAGAGCGCCTGTGGTTGATTTTTTGCCAGCGCGTCGTACCAGCCCTTTACAGCTGCCTCCGGGGGGATTCCCCCGGCTATCCTTGAACCACCCGCATCGCGAATGAACCACCAGACCCCAACCCCGATAAGAACGCCAAAGAGCAGCACGAATGCCACGATGATGGCAACCAACTTGCCGCGGGAACCCACCTTCTCCCGGGGTTTGGGCTGTGCCGAGAAATCCGGCATCTCAAAATCGTTACTCACCTGCCATATCCTGCCCCATTATGGGCTCTTTTTCAACGTCAAAGACTACGGAGCAACCAACACGCTAACCACCATCCCGTTCTTAAGCCCAAAATAAACCTTGGTCGCACGGGTGTTTTTGGTCAGGTCATTGATCTGCATATTGAGGTAGAGCCAGTAGATCTCCACCTGCTGCGGGCTTTGGGAGGGCACCCGGCTGTCCGGTGGCCCAAGGACCTGTTCCACTCCCGTCCCAGGCTGATTGATGAACGCATCAATGCGCGTATTGCGGTCTCCCGCGCCGTAGTTCCATGCGTTGCGCCGCCCCGCTGGGAGCTGTTCTTTTGCCGGTTCCTCGCCCCCTCCGAGCATCTTGGATACACGCACCAAGTTGCCAATGGCTTGCCCCATCTGTTGCGCGTCTTGGGCCTGTTCAATCGACAGCAATGCCCCAGCCAACACATCCATTCCGCGCAGCGCAATTTGTTTGGTTTCCGCATTCATGGGTTGGGCTGCCATTCTTGCTTTCATTTGAGAGATCACCGGTTTCCAATTCAAAGGCACACTACTTGGCAACCATTTGCCTTCCACCTGCATCACGATATTGGTAGTCACCTCCCGGGTAGTGGTGATAATCACCATCTGATTTGTTCCGAGTGGCTGCCCCATTTTCACCTTGGCACTCTTCAAACCCTCGAGTTTCGCCGCCGGATTGCTCGCATCCGCTATAGTAGCCAGCGACAACCCCTGCTCCACAAGTTTTTCTCCACTTCCACTTAACAAGGTGCCGATGTCCGGATTCTGCTGCCAAGCCGGGCTGGCCAGGTCACTTTTTGCCAACGTGGCCGACAGCGCAGCTATGTTGTCGTAATTGGACAGAACAACAGCCAGCCCGCTTCCCGGTTTCCTTGCCTCCGGCATGCCCTGCAGTGCCGGCACAATCAACGCCTTCTTCTCCGCCAGCACCGTGGCTGCCTTGCCCAGCACTTCAAAGAATTTATTACGCACCTGTGGATCAATCGAAAAAATACCCGCCTTAACCAAGTCGTTTAGATCTTTTTGATAGCTTTTTGGCAAGGCATCCCACAGAGCCACAGGCTGCCCGTTCGCCAAGCCACTGAACATTCGTTGCAGCGCCGCTGCGGGAGCGTCCCCGACCTCCTGCTGGGTCGGGTTGGCTGAACCTGATTTACTGCCGGGCGAAGGCCCCGTTGCCCCACCCGTTGATTTTGGTGACTTGCCCGAAGAACCATCTGGATTATTGGTTGAGGGGGACGCCTTGCCGTTTTTTTTGTCACCACCACAGCCGGCCAGACACATAACCACCGCCAGTGTTAGAATCATCACCTTCTTTGCCGCATGCTGACCTGGCGCAAAACTGTTCTTCTTCATAATTCTGTCCTGCCAATAAAACTGATCAGATAGCCCGCCATTGTCCAACGCCAATTGCTCACCGCAAGGACTCCCAATAAATTTCAGAGCCATTTGCTCCAACTACACGAGACACCCAAGTCGCGGCCTTGTTTCAACGCTCGACAAAGCAGTCGGGCAGTGCCGCCTGAAGAGTGGTGACGCCGCTTTTTGTCACTTTGGTCTTGACCAGGTTCAAAGACTGAAGCTGGGTCAATGTTTTTAACACTTCCACGGACTTGTCGGTAATCTCGTTTTCAGACAGGTTGAGATGCGTGAGATGCACGAAATTCCGCAAATTTACAGCACCGGTATCATCAATGCCACAGCCAACGACATTCAATTTCTGTATATTCCTCAGTTTGACGAGCACACTCCAGCCGTTGGTGGTAATGTTAATGCCGGGAAACTCAATGCCGTTGATCTGGTTGTCTTGATCACGGGTGACATGAGCGCCAATATCCTGTAGTTTGCTCACGGCTTCATTGTTAACAGCCTCAGATACTTTTTCCTTGAGTGGGGCATTGCCGGAAGGACCGGAAAAATGCACCACTGCATAGCCTATCATTCCAACAACGCAGACACCTGAGGCAACTAGGGCGACCAACTTAACCTTGGATTGCTTGGGTTCGGGAACATCGAAGACCTCCGGTTGTGCTTTTTCTGGAGTATCCGAACCGCCCTGATTTGCGTCCACCCCCGGGCGTTGACCGGCATTGCCCCCGGGCGATCTGTCTCGTTGAAGCCGACGGAGACGTTCCCTGACTTCATCCGTGTTGACGCCGCTGTTCCCGGGGTCAATCTGAGCGGCATCGACAGGTTCCTTTGTCTCTATAACCTGCAGAGTTTCGGCAGGTTGCGGCACAACTTCAGCCACAGCCTGCGAATGGCCAAGCCCCAAATCAAGATGGCTAATCTGCACCCAATTCGCCAGCCCCTCGTGCCACGCCCAATCGCTGGCCGAAATACTGCCCTGCTGAAGAAAGCCCTGCAGCTCCTCGGGGGAATAGGGGCCAAACTGCTGGCCATTGCGATTGATGTGGATTTGCATCCGAGCAATTTAGTGTCACTCAAGCGCATTTGTCGCGATGCGGCAAGCCTGCAGGGGCAGATTGTTCAGAATATAGGAATAACAAAAAAAACCGATCCACACTGGATTATGGGCTAAAACTGTGCTAGACTGACCACCTGGTGGATTTCGTTCGCAAGGAACATAGCGGTGGTTTTACACTGATTGAGTTGCTGGTGGTGATCGGCATCATTGGTATCTTGGCGTCCATTCTGGTCCCCACCCTCGCGCGCGCCAAGGACAAGGCAAAGGCAATGAAAAGCCAATCGGACAAAAAACAACTTCAGGCAGCTTGGCAAATGGCCTCCGACGACAACGGCAAGGATATGCTCATGAACAAGCCTTTTGGCGAGAAAACCTGGTGTAGACATGACTTGCCCAAGGTGGACAGCCGTGTGGATGAGCAGACATTCCTGACCGGCAGCTTGGCTGCCTATGTCTCAGGCCAACAGGAGATGTTCAGAAACCCGGGCGATTATAACACGTTTCTTTTCGAGGGAGAACAGAAGTCCGCAGTGCGCTCGGTAGCCCTGAACAACAAACTCAATGGTACGGCAAGTGACGCAATAGTGAAACTTTCCAAAATCACGTGGCCTACGGAAACATTTGTCTTCATCGACGTTCAAACCTCCTCGTTTGGTCAGGTTATTGGTTCAGATAATCCCAGTTTTTCGCCCAATTTTGATACTCCAGGCGATTACAACGGCAATCGCTGTTCCATGAGCTTTGCAGATGGTCATGCCCAAGTGATGCGTTGGGAGCCCGGAATTCGCGAGATTTTCTTCAAAGGCCAAGGCATGCCCATCCTCCAGCCAGCCAAAAAGCAGGCAGCGGACCTTCGTTAACTCATCATTGGGTTATCTTTTGCATCTTGGAGGTATCCTTTTCTCCGAAATTTTGGTTTTTAATCAAAAAAGGGCAGGATTCAGGAAACCCGAATCCTGCCCCAATCTAATCGGCAAGTTACAGTCCTATGATTTAACACATAGTCTATTCTGTCTTGAGGCTGTGTTATTGCCTGCCTAAGCTGAGCAAACGACATGCCAACCATTATAATTAGTCCAATAAACGTATTTATGGCCAATTTTCAAGCTATTATCCCGAGATGACGGGATTGATCGGCATAATATTCCGATCCTAGTATCATTTCACCTGAACAAACACTCTATCAGCATAGTAGTGTCCATATGGATCGCGCCTCCAGATATAGTAGTATTTTCGTTGTCTTTGTTGAGCCGCTTGTACGATTCTGCTTTTTGCCTGTTCCAACAAGCGATTAGGATGGTTATAGTAAAGGTATAGTAGCCTCTGCCTCTCAAGATCATAAGGATTATTAACCACCGCACCGTTTTGGATTATTGGGGTCAGTATAACGCCTGCTTGCGCTTGAAATTCCTGCCCGACGAGCAAGATAGCACTCAGGATTGATGCACATAAACTCCATCTAGAGGCATGCTTGGCGAGTATATTCCACAATAGGCCGCTGGTTTTGTGTGAGGTATTCATACTTGAGCCATTCCCTTGATGCTGCTACTTGAAGAGGAACTCCTTTTGTTAGTGGGTACAATGGTCAATTGATGATCGCGCAGCTTGGTAAAGCAGCCCGCAGACGCGTCACTCCCTGTCGGGTGATCAATGTTCCCTGCAGATCCAGTGCCCGCAGTCCTTCCAATTGCGAAAGATTCTCGATGGCTGCGTCCGTCACCGGATTCCCGGCCAGTCCCAATATTTTCAGCTCCTCCAGAGACAATAGATTAGGCAATCCTGAGTCTGTCACCTGACAATCATGGAGCACTAATTTTCTTAGGTTTCGCATTTGTGCAATCAATTTCCAGCCAGAACCGGTAATTTCGCTGTCCGCCAGCATAATTGAAGCCAGCTCATCATTGGCATCGGCCTCAAACGAGCCATCCACAGACTTGAGACGTCGAATGGTTTCCTCAGTCACAATTCTATCCACAGGCTCGCTTACCACCCTCACCGTTTCACTTCTGAACATCAGCCATAAGACTGACCCCAGCAACACACAAACTGCCAGCAGGGGAACAATAACCTTCATGTCCCTCCGTACAATTCCAGTCACCACGAGATTGCCCAAATGATCGAGCACAACCGCCATTGCACTGCCCAGTGCCATGAATCTATTAAGAATGCTCATTTCTGATATATCGAACCCCGTTGCCATTTTCTTACACAATCCTAAAAAAAATATTCTGTAAGAAATCCTGATGGGCACCCGATGTAATCACAACATGAAGACAAAGAAACGCGTCACCGGATTCACGCTTATCGAGTTGTTGGTTGTCATCGCCATCATCGGAATTTTAGCCTCCATCATGCTGCCCACTCTTTCCAAGGCCAAGCAGCGGGCTAATGCCATCAAGGCTGTCAGCAACAAGCGCCAACTACAGTTTGCGTGGCAAATGTATACCGATGACAATAACGGCAAGTTCTCCCGCAACCTGGCTGCCAAGGCACAAAACTTTCATGATGAAGGCTGGATAGGCAACGGTGGCGCTATCTGGCGCACATGGTGCGCGCACGACGAAAATTACAACAGCCTCAAGGACAAAAGTGCCTTCATGCAAGCCACGCTCGGCAGCTATCTCGGGCAGGCAGACAGTATGTTTCGAAATCCCGGTGATTATTATATGAACGCCAACGGCGAGGCCAACAAACGCACTGTCGGGCTCAACGTCATGCTTGGAGGTTCCCTCACCAAGTACGGCAATTTATACGGCGCAAATCAGGGCCGCGCGGGCATACTCCACCATGAGGGCGCTATTCACTCTCCCACACGCACATTCGCATTCATTGATTCCGACACCGGCGAAAGCCCCGGACCCGTTTTCAGGGTGCCACAGAATTTCAACGATGTCGTCAACCCATCCATCCCCGGAGATTTCAACAATGGTCGCTGTTCGGTGAGTTATGTTGATGGGCACGCCGAAAGCATCAAGTGGCAAATAGCCGAAGGGGGTGCCAACTTGTGGCTCATCCAAAACGACGGCTGGACCGGCAATGACAGTTTCACTGCAGCCGACATCATGGCAAAAATGAACTCCGATGAATCAGAGAAGAAGTCAGATAGATACCCTGCACTTAATGGCGGGGTAAGAAAAACAAAGGGGCAGTGAAAACTGCCCCTTCTAATCCCAGGCTGATTACAGACCTTTATTATCCCAGTTATTTATGTTTTCAGGCTGCAATATGTTGGCCTTACAAAATACATTGAGCAAACACCATGCCAATCATGCTGGCTGAACAAACGTGCTTATTTCAGTGGTAATTTTGACAATCGCACTCACGGCCTAAAAGGAATGCGTGACCCGCGCACAAAACGCTCGAATTGTACGCAAACCCTGTTTTAAACACGAGCCTTCCTGGAAACTGAAGAGCTAAAAAGTTAATGCTACTTTTGCAATGCCCCCTGTGCGATCCAGCGACGCACCAAATCAACAACCGGCTTGGATAGCCCATCTCCCTTCTTGGGCATTCGATCATCACTCCCGATCGGCAGATTAATTAGCCTGTAGAGACTGCTCTCCTCGGGTTTCTTGGCCGCGATCACCGGCTCGCCGTCGGCGCCTTTCTGAAGCTCGACGAAAGTGTCGAGCCGGAATTTGCCCTTGGGCTTTTCCTTGCCGTGACACTTTGTGCAATTCTGTTTGAAAATCGGTAAAATGTCCTTGTCGAATTTGGGTTCCTTGATCGCCGCATACTTCGCCGCCTCGGCCTTGGCAGCCTTTTCGGCGGCCTCCTTGGCGGCCTTGGAGGAAGCTGCCCGTTGTGCCTTCAGGCGCGCAATCGTATTCACGCTACGCAAATCCTTGTCCACACCCAGATTGATTGCCAGATCCTTGTTGCCCGCTTTCGCCATGGCCTCCTGGAATGCCCTAGCCTTGGCCTCTGTGACTTTTGTCTGCCACAGATAAAGGCTCTTTAATTTCTTCAAGTTCTTGAGTTTATCCAGGCCGGCATCAGTTATCCCGGTTTTATAAACATTCAAATATTGGAGATTGGTCAGGCCCGCAACCGTATCCAGGGCTTTATCAGTCACCTTTGTCTTTTCCAGATGTAATTTTTTCAGGCCCTTGAGGGATTTGATCGGCGCCACCCAATCATCCGCCGCATCAGGATGTTGGAGTGATATTTCAACGGCGTTATTCAATTCGGCCAAAAGCTTAGCATCGACCGCCTTGAAACCCTTCTTTCCGCCAAAGACATTCTTGATGATGGAGACACTGTACTCCTTGGAATCCTTGGCGATGTACAGCACTCGGCCTCCCAGCGATTCGATCTTCGCGATGGCCGACTTTTCGTCCGCCCAACTTGTTCCGGCCATTGCCAGCCCGATTGCCATCAAAGGTATAACTTGAATGTGTTTCATGCGTTCACTTGTGGTTCGGGAAAGGATGAACCTCGGACTGTAGAATGACAAGCGGAAGATGTGAAAAAAATAACCGAAAAGAACCAGGGCTTGTGGGTGGTTCAATTGAGAATAATGGTACGCACGGCGAGGCTCGAAACCTAATAAGAAACGTACCCCTTTCGCTTAGTTGCATCTTTATGGGGACTCTATGCGCATCATCTAATTTCAGTTACGCACCAAGGCGCGCCTCAACTGTACAAATTCCTGGAGCCGGGGGGGGCGGGGGTAAAACAATTATAACTCGCCCACATCTATATCCATTTGGGCGGCTACAAAATATCCATCAAAAACCTCTCTTCCTCGCACCACGCCTTCCACGATAACCCAGAAGGCACCTTCATTCCATTTCACTGGGCGGTTGCGATACCATATCATTTTGTTCCTCGCGTTGGCTCTGAGGGCGGCGGTTGTGTGGCTCCAGTTTCCTCTCTCGGCGCGGTTTTTTCATGGGAGGAGGAGTTCATTGGTCGTGATGGTGAGGCAAAGGCTGTCCTGGGCTCGTACTGTGTTGCCAACGTGGGAGGGGTGGTTAGGGTGGTGGCACCATGAAAACAATCGACATCAAATCATTGATCATTGGCATGCTCCTGACCACCACCGTGTTCTTTGGAATAGGGGCGGCGGGAGTGAATGACAAGCAGGAGTGGGAGATCACTTCAGCAAGTTCCCTGCTCATGCCCGGAACAGAGCAGTACATAATGAATATTGGCTTGCCCTATGTTAATCCAGCAACGGGGTTTAACGAGACTAAAAAACCGCGAGAAATATGGCACGAAGCCGCTGACGGAGCCGAACCATTTGCCGTTGGAGATGACACCGTTTATTTCCGCAAGCGCACCAAGTAACCACCCCAAACCAAAAAGCCTCCGCCCACAGGGAGGTGTTACCAGCTACGAGAGAGGTGCTGGAATCACTAACCCCCACCATTGACGCCAGCCTTGGCGTGGATATGGTCGGTGGCGTGAAAGCGATCTTCTTGGGTTTACCGACTATGACTGCTGTTTTATTGGGCATTAGCTGCGGAGTCTCAAAAGCCAAACACGAAAAGACTGTGGCTGAACTTGAAGAGAAGCGCTCAAGGGTTACTGAGACAAAGGTTGCGGCCCAACGTGAAACCGCGGCGAGACAGTCACCTGGCGCAATTGCAATGGATGTGCCGGCGCTGGTGAGGCAGGTGAAGAGCCTCAAGGCCATGAATAAAAAACGTGTTGCTGAGCTAAATGATGCGCAGGTGCAGAATGCTGCGCTTAGGAAGCTGCTGGAGAACCTCAAGTTTGAGCGCCGCCTGCGCCCGGCCCAACCGCAACCCGGCAACCTCATCGCGGTGCCAATCCGCAAAAATCATCCTGATCCAGAGAAAAAGAAATGAGACTCCAGCGCCACCCAACCTCCACCTATTACGCCCTCTTACTCGCTCTGGTGCTGGGGGTGGGGTCAACTGTGTCAAAAGTCCATTGTCTGTGATCAAGAAGACCGGTTCTATTCATTTATCGATACCGGTCCACTGCTTTCCCCAAAGGAACGAGTCGACTCCTCTCCTTCGATATCTAGTTTTACCTTGCCTTTCACCGGGTCGATGCTCACGACTTTCACCCCGTTAGCGGATTCCAATTCCTCCAGTGCGCGATTTAATATGTCGTTGCCTGCACCGGGTACTCTTATTTCCAACAATACTTTTTTCTTTCCGCGAAATGCTGCCATGCCGGAGAGGCGCACCTCCGGCCTTGAAGGGCTAACTGGCTTGATGGCTTTAATCACCGACATGGGCTTATTCTCGGTCTCTTTAGGCACTTCTTTGGCAGCCGTCATGAACTCAAGCCGTGGCCGCGCCTCTCTTGCCGCTTTTCCGTTTGACTCCTTCCCAAAGAAATAACCGCAGCTACAACCAATCAACATACCCACAGTCAACCACAGCACTCTGCCTGTGTTGCCTTCGTTCCCTACTGCTTCAACCATTCCAAAAACATACCCCATCCATTGTCGGTGTAAATGCTGTTGTGGCACCCATCTGCCCCAGAATTGACGCCAGCCTTGGCGTGGGTATGGTCGGTGGCGTGAAAGCCTACTACGCCGTCCTGCTCGCTCTGGTGCTGGTGGCGGGTGTGGGTAGGGGGAGGCTTGGCAGGGATGGATGGATGTCAGCTGGACGGCTGGATCACAGTGCCCCAACCAGGTTCAATCCATCAGAGATGTGTCCCTTGATTTGCTCGTTGAGTAGATTTCCTGACTTGATCGCCTGCTCTGCCTCCAGGATATAACTGTCGATGCCCTCGAGACCCTTGTTGACCTGGAAAAATCCCACGATGTCGTCATATTTCTGTACCGACTTTTCTATCTTGGTCATCACTTCCTTTGCCGCGTCCATTTTTGCGTCAAACTTCTCCTTTTTCTTCTCAATGCTGGCCACCATTTTTTCCCTGTACGTTTGGTTTTCTTCGGCCCGCCTCATGAGCATGTCGAACAACTCATTCCCATTGTCCTCACTGGAATCTAGTGCGTCCTTCAGGGTGTCATATTTCGATTCCAAGGATTCCAGGTGCGCTTCCAGTTCCTTGATCGCTTCATCAGTCAAGTCCTTTGAATCCAGGGCTGATTTCAGCTGGCTGTAGGCAGATTCAATATCCTCGGTGGTTTCATCTGCCTTTGTGTTCACAAGGCCAAGGGACTCCAGCAGGTCTTCCTTGGCTTCATTGATGTTATCGATGGTGGCCTCTTTGCTGCAACCTGTCGCAAGGGCCGTTATCAGGGTAAAAACGGCCAGAAAGAGCATCGGTTCTGGTTTGGGCAAGTTCACTTTAGGTATCCTTTCCGGTAAATTTACACTGGGCCACGACTAATCATGGCGATGGTGGGTTCTGTGTTCCATTCTCCATTTGGGGCAATTGCAGTCAACCATTTTCACTGCTGCCTCAAAATGGCAACGCACTGCATAAGATTCCAATTCT
>CAZTTU010000076.1:0-12036 GCA_964616045.1 uncultured Verrucomicrobiota bacterium
TGGTGGACGCTGTGAAGTTCCCGCCCATCGGCGATCGCGGCATCGACAACGCCGGATTGGATTCAGATTTTCAAATCCACGATCCGGATGAATATGTGGCGTGGGCGAATCAGGAAACTTTTCTGGCCGTGCAGATTGAGACGCCCGAGGCGGTTCACAACGCCGAGGCCATTGCCACGGTGGAGGGTGTGGATATCGTGTTCGTGGGCCCAGGAGACCTTGGCCTGCGCCTGCACCAGTCCGGCGAAATGACTCTGGATGACGCATGGGAAATCGTGGCTGCCGCCTGTAAAAAACACGGCAAGGCGTTTGGTGGCCCGACGATGGGAATCGAGGAAATGCAAAAACGCCATCGGCAGGGCGCGCAGTTGCTGGTTAATAGTGGTGAATTCCATGGCTGGTCCTCAGGGCTGGCAGATGAAATCAAACAATTTGGTGAACTTGATTAAGCAATGGATTTATCCGGCAAAATCGCATTGGTGACCGGCGCCGGTCGCGGCATCGGCAAGGGTTGTGCCTTGGAACTGGCAAAACACGGCGCGGATTTGGTGCTCAACGATCGTCCCGGCAGTACAGACCTGGAGTCCACTGCCAAGGAAGTCCGTGCCCTTGGTCGGCAATGTACACCGATTGAAGCCGATGCCTTTTCACGCAATGGCTGTGAGCAGATGGTTGATCAGGCCATTGAGGTCGCCAGGCACATTGATATTCTCCTTAGCAATCCCGCCTTCAGCAAGCGCGGTGACTTTCTGGGTTATGATCCGGAGCTGTTTGACAAGACGCTGCAAGGCACTCTTGCAGGCGGGTTTCACCTGAGCCAACTGGTGGCCCGGCATATGGTCAAGCATGGGAATGGCGGGAAAATAGTGTTCATCTCCAGCGTCCATGGCCAGATGCCGCTGGGGAGCGCCCTCTCCTACAACGCAGCCAAGGCGGGGCTTGAGCATCTGGCGCGCTCCATGTCGGTGGAGTTGGCGCCGCACCGCATCAATGTCAACGTGATTGCTCCTGGCTGGATCGACACGCCCGGCGAACACGAAACATTCTCCGAGGAAACCATAGCTCAGGAGGGAAGCAAACTACCGTGGGGCCGGTTAGGTCGGCCTGATGAAATCGGCAAGACTGCCGCCTTCCTTTGTTCTGACTTTGCCGACTACATCACCGGCGCGGTGGTGCCGGTTGACGGTGGATTCCGGTTCAAGGATTGCCAGGTAGACGAGTTGCCACGGGTGAAGGGAAGCAATTAAGCTGCAATCGATGATGATAACACGGTGGGGAAGCGCGTCAATTGCTCCACGCCGCCTGCAGTCACCCGGTAATTTTCCTCAATACGGATCCCTGCGCGCAGTGTCTGGGTATAAAGCCCGGGCTCGGCTGTAAAGACATCGCCTTCCTGAAACGTGTCGTCCCAGGATGAATTTAGGTGCGGCGCCTCATGGGGGAAAAGCCCGATGCCATGGCCCAAATGATGACAGAAGGAATCTGGTTCATATTCATCGAGCATGGCCCTGGCCTCAGCAAATAAAGCGGCACAGGAAACGCCCGGCTTAACCGTGGCCAGCACATGATCCAAAACCGACACAATAAGCTCTCTTGCCTTTAACTGTTCATCGGTCGGCTGACCGTTCACCGCAAAAGTGCGGCAGTTATCAGCGTAATAACCTCTATAGGCCGGCCCAAGATCCAATACAAAGAGTTCGCCAGCCTTTGCCTCGCGATCCCGCGGTGGGCCGCCCGGTGAATTGGACTGGTAGTCATTGCCCGTGCCAGTAAGCGGTTCCCCGATGGCGTCAACGGCCGCTGCCTGCAGTTCATTAAACACTCGCAATTCCGTGATGCCCGGCTCAATGATCTCCCGCGCCCTTGCATACATGGCTTCTGTGCCGCCGATGGCATGGCGAATCATGGCGACCTCATCGGGATCCTTTTTGCGGCGTAGCCTGAGAATCTCAGGCTCAATATCAACCACGCCTGACACATCAGTAACCCTCATTGCTTGACAAAACACAGTGCCATTGGCTGAACCCTCAATGGCCAGGCGTGAGGTCGCCGCATTACCAAGGGCATCCTTTAGCGCGTCAGCGGCGGCCTTCTCTTGATCCTGCCGCAGTGTGCAAAGCCATTGCGCCTGAAAGGTCGCCACCTGTGTGGCCGCGTGTCGGGCTGGCTCCTCGTTTGGCGCCACGAGCAGGCAGCCGTTTGCATCCGCGCAAATCGCGGCCCTCATCAGGTGATGCGGCCGAAAACCTGTAAAATACTGCACGTGTTCCGGCCTGGTCAGGATGGCTCGATCAGCCTTTGCGGCTTCCAGGACACCCAGCAGGCGCTGTTGTCGTTCACGGCATAGGGCCAGATCCAGTTGAGGCAAGTCGGGGGGCATAAGTTGAGATTTCTTTGTCGTGTAACGTTACAGACGCTGACGTCACCATTAGGCACCCGGATGATTTGTAAAAGGATCAATATGCCTGGCGAGTAAGCGAACGAACATCCTGATAATCAAAATTGGATTCGCATCAATTTATTCTAATTCCTCTAGCGGCCAGTTAGCAGGGGCCTAATTTGATTCAATTCAAGGAGCTTTATACCACCGGCAAAAAGTAATTATTTACTTTTCTTAAACAAATCATGCGTCGGCCACTCTTCTACAGAATTGGCGGCGCGATGCACCAAAGGGTCAATCTTGCGGGATGCCGTTTCTCCGTCAGCCGTTTTTCGGGCATTGAACAGCACCGCCCAGCAGATACCGTCATGACGGAGGACGAGAATGGTTGATGTGCCATCAAGGCTACCGGTGTGCCATCGATTGGATTTGCCTGTGTTGCTGACAGGACGGATTGACCATCCCAAACCATAATAGGCAGCCTTTGGTTTTCCATCTCGGTCATGACCCGCCGCACCTTGCGGTCTTGCAACCATTTCCCGTGCGCTCTTTTCATTTAAAACATTGGATTTCTTGAAATATTCCACGGCCGATCCAAACCGCACCAAGTCCACCGATGAGGCAATCCAACCCCCATGTGAGTCCATCGCCTCAAGATGCCACGCACCATACGGTCGAGGCACCTTGCTGCCAATGTGTTTCCCCATCACAGCAATGCCACTAGGGTTACTGCGAGTGTGATACCGCACCTCACCCTTTGCCTTGTTCTCAAAAAGAGTTCTGCCGATGCGCATCGAATGGATGCCCAATGACTTCAATACCTCCTCTTTCATATATTCTTCATAACTCTTGCCACTCACCTGCTCAATCACTCTTCCCAGCAAACAATATCCAAAATTGGAATAGGCAAAGCGTGCGCCTGGCTTGAAGTCCAATTTCAAACCCATCATGTATCGTATGATATCTTTGGGCTTGGCCGGAGGCTCGACACTCAATGTGCTGGCGATCTCGACAGGGCGAAACATGGGATCGAAGGACTGGCCACGATCCCAACCGCCACGATGCTGCAGGAGATGTCGAATAGTGATTTCATTCAAACGAGGATCTGCCTTTTCACCGACTGCCAAATGCGGCTTGTGAGGCAAGAGCGAAAAGATTTTGTCCTCCATTTTAAGTTTACCTTGCTCCGTTAGCTGCATAATCGCTACAGCGGTCAGAGGTTTTGAAATGCTGGCAATGCGAAATAGAGAATCGGGCTGAACGGGCTGCTTTAGTTCCTCGTCTGCATACCCAAACGCACGCGCGTAAACCAGTCGCCCATCCTTTGCCACTGCCAAGGCTGCCCCGGGCATTTTGTTGTCGCGCACAAAATCACGCATCAAACGATCGAAGCTCTCCAGCGCGGGAAAGCTCTTCCCCGACTCAACTAACTTTACCATATTGCTGACTTCCTTTTTGTCAGCTCCTGAGGCGCATATTAATCCAGTTAATACGCAAACGAACATGTATTGTGGGAAGTGCAAAATCATGTGTACCTGCTACACCAGTGTGTACGTTATGACAAACCAGAACCCACCCCCTATTTAATGACCATGATGAAGTATATTTCGAAGTGGGTAATGGCACATCATTTTGGCCACCTTGCTTATGAATCATCAGAGATCAATCAACAACATGTCCGTAATATTCAGTGGAAGATCAATGATCATGTCCCCATCAGTGAACTTGGCCATAAGATTTCCCTGTTCCACGCTCCTAACTGAGCTGGCTCGCTTGATGCCCCTTATCTTTATCGTGAGTATTTCAATCTTCTTTCCGGTATAATTCATCAGTGGCACTGCCAGTCGTTTTTTTGGCTTAACCGTATCGATACAGCTTGTCTCGACCAACGTTTTGCTGCAGATGACCTGCCGGACAAAGTCAGCCGGAAGAAATGCATCGACCAATGCAGCCCCCAGACCCTTGTCCATTGCAGTAGGCAGGTAATGAGTGGATGAGGCATCAACCGCCCCGCGATCTGCCGGGATAATCTTCAATCCGCTCTTCAGGTAAGCCTGCCCCGGTAAAAAGCCAAAGAGTACGGACCTGCCTTTACCGTGTGCCTTCCCAATAACAGCGGGTTTGCCGTTTTTGTATGTGCCCAATACCTTGCCATCTGATGGCGTCAGGGTTTGTTTCCATACCATTAGTCCCGCACTTACTTTGGCATCGCCTTCGCCCCATGTTGCTTGGTCGAAAGGGGTGTAGAGAGGCAGGTCCTGTTTAGTTAAAAGTGTGAAGCGCTCACTCTTCGGGTTTTTTTGATCCTTGCGGGGCACCCACTTGTCGAGATTTGGATCTTCTGCCAGCGCCTGTTGCTTGACGCCGTAGAACTCATTCGCCTCCGGATTTGCCTGGTTGAATTCGTTTAAGAAGCCACCACCCGCCAGCGCGACTGTCGTGCCGCCTGCCTGGGTCCATTTTTGCAGGGCCTTGAGGGCATTGGAGTGCATCCAGCGTTGGGTGACGTAGATCACCTTGTAGTTTTTGGCCAGACCATCAATGAGATCATCTTCCGTAAGGAAATCCACCGGCACTTGAGAATGGCGAAGGGCATAATAGATCGCCTTGCGTTCATTGTTGTGGGCCGCGAGATTTTGATTGTTCACCCCCCCGATCAATTCATCGACGCTGGAAAGCAACAGCCCGACCTGTGCCGGGCGCACTTTCCCATCCATGACGTAATCCTCAATGACACCTGCCTCGTGGGTCAAATCGTGAACGGCCTTCCACATGGGCGTGTCATCCACTGCAATGTGGTTCTCTGAGTGCGTCACAATATCAGGTGACGCACAAAAGTAATTGATCTGCTTTGCCCCGTGGGCGATCACCGTGTAGAAGGACAACCTGAAATCCCGGGGGGTATTGCCGGGGCTATGGGGCATGACGTACATATGAATCGGATCATTGTTGTACTTGGCACCGGCACGAAATGCGCTGACCATGTAGCCCATCACTTGAATGCTGAACTCCGGAACCTGCCACACGTAGTCCTCGCTCCATGGCAGGGTCATTGCGCGCATTTTAAATGGCCTGACGTAATCGATATCCGAGACCAGATAGTTTCCATGAGGGCTGTAGTTGGCTCCGGTGTATGCGCCCATTCTGGTAAACTCCCTGGTGGCGGAGGCAAAGCTGGTGACGGCAATTTCTTTGCCGCAAATCTGTGAATAGTAAAAAAGCGGATCCTTGCGATTGGTGGTATAGGTCACCGGCCCTTTCCAGTTTACACCACGCTTCTTCAGCCAGGCAGCAAACTGTGCATCCGTCGGCTTGTGCGGGTAGATGTGGGTCTCGTCCCCATAGCTGAGCACAAGCAGGTCTTTGAATTTGCCTGCAGCTTCTGCTTTCTTGATATTCGGTATGCTCCGGGAAGGCCAATGGCACAGGATCCCGCTTTTGGTAATGGGCTTGGGATTCAGGTAGGTATTATCACCCAGCATACGGGAAATCTCGTCGGCCACGGGGATGCCTCGACCGCCCCAACCCATGATATTGTAAACCAGGAGGCGCTTGGGGCGTTTGCCTTTCTTTGGAAATTTCCGGATGCGATCCCGCAAATTGGTGAGTGCTTCATTGATGGTCCAGATGCGCGGCGGAAATCCCGTACGCTCCAGCTCCTTGCGAACTGCCGGGTTTGGATTAACGCAACCTGACATGGAGAACGTTTCTCTTCCGCTAATTGTCAGTTTACGCACGGCCTTAAGGCCACCTTTGCCATCGGGCAGCGCGATCTCGGCCTCAATCTTTTGTTTTTCCGGAACCGTTACATGCCAGTTGCTGTCAAATAATCCATCAATCATCTGGCCCACCGGCACCCAGCCAGAACGCTGGCCCGGTTGCAACTTCATCTCCTCAGTCACCTTCTTGTGCGTTGCCGGATCCAATTCAGCGGCAAGATTCCCGGCATTCACCGCATCAACGCGAGGCCCGGCATTGAGAAAGTTGTACGAGCCGTGAACATAACCGGCCTTCAACACCGTGGTGCTTGCCCAGTCACGCTTGGCGGTTCCGTATTTATGAGGCGAGCGAATTTCTGCCCCGGCCATCACCACAGAGGTAGAGGCACCGCCGCGATTGGTAAAACGCATGTAAATATCACCCGCCTGCGTGAGCCAACCGTCGCCGCTCAGATAGGCCGTCTTCTTCTGCAACTCCCAACCGGCCTTGTCATCGGTCAGACACACCACGTCCACATGCCGCTTGGCTGCATTGATGCGGGGTTTGCCACCATCAAGCTGAGGGCCGGCAAGTAGTCGAATCGATGCCCTTCCTTTTTTTAGCTGAACCTCCTGAAACTCCTGCCAGACAATATTGTCCGTGCCACCCCAGAAATATCGCGCCATTGGCATGCGTTGGCCTCCAACCATGGCCCATATTTTTGGATCCTGCAGCCTGCCATAAACATGCTTGGACACCATCCGGGAGTCCTGCTTCACTTCCATCGTGAATTCGCAGGAGAAGTTGTAGGCTTGTTCATAACGCACCATCACCCGGTATTTCCCATCGCGGGGAATATTGACGACCTGTTCGGCCACCGCCTCCTCCTTCAATTGCGCCGGAGCCCCAAGGCAAGCCATGCGTGAGAGGAACGTAACTGCAAAAGTTGATGCAAAATAATTCTCACGATACGGAACAATCCCCCATCCCTGTGAGATATTGAAATCCTCCGCCTCTGCCATCAACCGGATCGGTTTCGCTTGGCCAACGGCATCAAGGGCCAACACAACGGTAAAGAAGAGAACGGACAGTGATTTCATGCCTTGAATGTAACAGAAACAAAGACCGAAGGTAAGAGAAGTCCCTTTTGCCGCGCAGGGTACTATTTGATTTTCACCCCAGTAACTTGTTCCTTTTTCGGTAGTTCTATTCGCACCCCATCATCAACCTCAGCAATTTTGGTTAATTTACCATCGGTTTCTTTCCGACAAAAATAGGTACCAAAGCTGCCAGTTACCAACACTTCCTCATTCTTAATTTCCCACTTTAACCGTGCATTCTGCTTATCCCAACCATAATGCTGAAGTTTACCGTCATTCAGAAAAACCGCCCTGTTGATCTTGTCATTCTCTACAATGTATTCATAAGTCCCAATAACATTTTCCTGTGTTAGTTTTGTCAATTTCCCACCGCCGCAACAGCCAATCACCGCCGTGCTGGCCTGGCCTATGGATATACCGCCCGAAGAAAACAGGTGGGCTTTTGTTACACCCCCTTCCGCACCTATATCACTGTCGTTTGTCTGCCTTGCGCTGCCATCGACAAACACCGCCTGCCCCTGGCTATTGTTCAACCCTGATATCACTGTTCCCTTGATCAACTTTTCGTTTGCCCCAATCCATTTGGCTGTTGCCAAATCCCCAGTGGAAAGGTTGCGGGTAGCCGCAAGCATTGTCCACGGCCGCTCCATGTCTGCTCCCTCGATCAAGTAATAGCTCATGGCCTCACATGAAATCATCCTGCCCTTCCTTGTGTCGTAGGCACTCCAGTTCTCTTGAGCCTCCTCATTGGGGGTTACAACCTGCCCATCACAGGGCGAGGCAAGCAACTTGGCGCTCCCTATTTCTATTTTCATGGCCGATAGCGAAAAGATCGCCTGAGTACACTTTGGATCCTCGTTTCCGAAATGGGATATCAATCCCTTATGGGTAAGCTGCCAAGGGAACCTGTTTTTGCTGCTGTCAGCAAACCCCCTAAATGCCTTGCCGATTTGGGCAAGATTGTTGACACATTTGATCCGATTGGCCTTGCCCTTGGCCCTAGCCAGCGCGGGCAACAACAAAGTGGCCAGAATGCCAACGATGGCAATCACCACCAATAATTCAATCAAAGTAAACGCACGCCCACTTTTCATTTCCTGTTTCCTTTCTATCTAGGCACTCACCCTTTCGCAACATAGTCAATTAATGCCACTCCTCCCCACCTAGCGCAACCATACGCCTCATTGCTCGCCTACTCAAGAACTCCCTCCAGGAGTTCAAGTTTGCGCATCTCCGGCGAGGCAGTTAGGCTGTGCGACATGAAACAATCCCCGCATCCTTGCCAATGTGCCTGTACCTGTATGCCGCTTAAGGGCAGGCAATAAAATGATTTTCATTCCCGATTCCAATGTGGACCTGTCAAAGCAATGCGATATTCATACATTCCGCGCATCGGCAAAAGGCGGTCAGCACGTTAATAAAACCGAGAGTGCGGTACGAATTACACACAGGGCAACAAAAATGGTTGTGACGTGCCAGGAAGAGCGCAGTCAACACCGCAACAAGCAGATAGCATTTTCCCGACTACGGAAGAAACTGGAAACGTTAAATAAAAAACGCAAAAGAAGAATTCCCACCCGCGCCACCAGGGCCTCCAAGGAAAGGCGTCTTCAGGCCAAAAAGAACCAATCAACAAAAAAGGACCTGCGCAAAAAACTTTCTGCGGAGGAATAGGCCTTTTGGCAACCAGCGAAGAAGACAAATGAAAAACATGATTACAATTTTGACTCTGCTGGTTGTTGTTGGCTGCGGCAAAAGTGAAGATGAAAACAGAAGGCTAACAGAAGAAGAAAAGAAGGTTGTTGGCAGTTATGAGGCAAAAGATGCTGGAGGCACCGGAAAACTTGTCTTTCACAAAAATGGCAAAATCGAGTTTTATGAAAATGATGCGAAAGATTCAGAAAGGAAATGGAGGATAAGTGGAAAGGAAGTCCATGTTATTTCTCCTTCAACTGGCACAATTGGAGTTTACAGAATCGAAACCAACGGTGATTTGACCATAATTGCCAGAATTATTGGCGGAAAACGAGAGGAAGCGCCAAAAGAGTTTCAATAACCCTGGAAAAAATTAAAATAATTCACCCTTCATTCATCTCAACTTCTTCTTCCCACTTCAAAAGCGTTGCGCAGCTTGCCCTGTTGAGGACATGGATCGTTTCCACAAAATTACGCGAGGAGATTTCCTTTTGTCTCTATTTTTTGGAATCGTTATTGATCCCCTCTTCCAGAATTTGTCGGGGAACCGGCTTGAGATCATACACCAAACCGAGCCATGACATCACCTTTAACCCGTAATAAGTTGGATCTATTTCCCACCAGTAAAAACCTTGACGGGTCGAATGCATGTAGTGGTGATGATTATTGTGCCAACCTTCACCAAGAGTGATAATTGCCAGCCAAAAATTATTTCGACTTTTGTCGCCGGTATCAAACCTTTGGCGACCATAGAGATGAGACAAGGAGTTGATGGTGGCAGTACCATGGAATAAAACCGTTGTGCTGACAAAAAATCCCCACACCAAAACCTGAGCTCCACTTGTCTGCAAAGACGGCCAGGTTGATGCCGCCCAATTGCCTGAGAAATATAGCCCCACTGCCATCAAGGCAGGCACCAATTTATTATAACGGTTCAGGAAAACCAGTTCGCGGTATTTTGCGAAATCCTTGATGGCATTATAGTCAGTGGCAAAGTTCTTGGGGCTGGCAATCCAAGCAATATGCGACCAAATGAAACTGTGCGTGTGGGGCGAGTGGATATCATTTTTCTTGTCGGATTCCTGATGATGTTTCCGGTGTTTAGACGCCCACCAAAGGGCTCCCCGTTGAACAGTGGTCGACGTCAGCACCGCAAAAATGAACTGCATAAACCTACTTGTCTTGAAAGTCCGGTGGGAAAAGTATCGATGCAGGAATGCGGTGACCACAAACATGCGAACGATGTATAAAGCCAATGCTACCGTCAGGGCAAACCAACTCCAACCCACCCAGATCACCCCGAAGCATCCCACATGCATAAACACCAACGACATGCACCGGGCCAAGTCCACCTGCTCTTCATTGGTAGCACAATTCTTGGATTTATAATCCGAGTCGAACCAATGAACGGCAGATTTAAATTTAAACTTCATATTTATTCAGGCTCTTTAAACGGACGCAACGAGGCTGCCTCCGTCATTATATATTACGCGGGTGAAGAACTTCAAGCAGGTAACCTCACTGCCACTGCACGTGCCTTGAATATCTCCCGTGCTTCCCTTCGCAACTGACGATCCCGTGATCCCCGCCTCAATGCAGCCTTCGCAACCTTTGAGGCACGCAAAGCTAAGACGGAAAAGAAACGTGAGCGGGTGAAGCACTTCAAGGAAGTGACCACGCAGATCATGGACGCGGCAAAGGCAGACGCAGCTGACCCGGTTCAGGCTGGCTTACAAGCCCAACAGAAAGCGGAGGAGATTGAGGCGCAACGGAAGGCTGAGAAGTTAAGTCCTGCGGCAGCTAAGGAGGCGCGATTGCAAGCGTGGTTTCACAGCGACTGGACTGAACTGATTGAGCAGCAACAAGAGCGGATGGAACAGGCGGAGATGGATCGAGAGATGGAACTGCGAGCAGGGTTCTGGACTGGTTGAGGGCGGTGGCGAGCGATTATACAAAACCTCCTGAATTACAGTAGCCAAACCACAATACATTGCTCTAAATTTCGGGGCGACGATGTATAAGAGAGTGATTGTTCACCGTAATGGCACTGACTACGGTCCATATGAACCGCTCGCTATCTGCGAAATGCTGCACAAAGGCGAACTCCTGCAACAGGACCACGCGCGCTTGGAGAATGGGACCGAATGGAAATCTCTGGAAACTCTCTTACCGGAAATCATTGACCGAATTGTCGTGTCGAGAGGCGGAACGGAATATGGCCCCTACGACCCCTATCTCGCGTGTGAGATGATTGATAAAGGCCAACTTTCCAAGGAGGACCAAGCCCGATTGGAGGATGGAAGCAAATGGAAATCTTTGGACAAAACGATCTCCGATTCATTCGACCGTAGTGTCGTTTTGGAGGAAAAGAGTATCACTTCCAAACGCGCGCTCACCACGGGCATCCCGCTTCTCATTTGCGGATATTTTGCCTATCAAAATCTTTACGAACCCAGTTTTTTTGGAGGGATATGTACGATCGCTGTGTTCTGGTTACTGTTTGATTATTTTTCTTTAAAAACAAAACCCAATATGTGATCGCTTCGGCGGGGTTTTTCTTTGCGCTGGACGGTTGAGGCGGAAAGGAAAGCGAAGAAGTTAAACCCTGAGCAAGCTCAGGAGGCACGGTTGCAAGCGTGGTTTAACTCGGACTGGAGTAAGCTGATTGAGCAGCAACAAGCGCGGATGGAACAAGCGGAGATGGATCGGGAGATGGAACTGCGAGCAGGATTCTGGTGCGGGTGATTACTTCTTCAGCAGCTTCGGATTCTTTTTAACCATCTCTTTGACCAGTGCCTCGGCTTCGGTGATTTGGGCGGGGGTCATTTCCTTGGCGATTAACTCCTTATTCTCCTTGGCATCCTCCTCACCATTAGCCACAGCAATGTTCCACCACGCATAAGCAGTGACAAAATCCTTCCCCACTCCTTTGCCAACATCATACATCACCCCAAGGTTGTATTGCGCATTGGCATGTCCCTGATCAGCAGCTTTACGAAACCACTTAAACGCTTCCTTGTCATCCTCCAGCACTCCTTCGCCATTGTCATACATCGTCCCAAGGTTGGTTTGCGCATTGACATACCCCTGATCAGCCGCTTTGCGGCACCACTTCACCGCTTCCTTGAAATCCTGCTCCACTCCTTTGCCATCATCATACAT
>CAZTTU010000077.1:0-11878 GCA_964616045.1 uncultured Verrucomicrobiota bacterium
CCCGTGGTGTTGAGCCCCCACGCCTCCGGATCACTGCGTTACATCGACGCCCAACGTAACGGTGATGAGATTGTATTTATCTACGAGCTGACGAGAGAGAATGGAGCCCATGAGATGCGGATGGCTCGGTTTCCAGCAGATGGATTTTCTTTATCACCACACTAACAATCACAGCAGATCATTAGGGCCCCTGCCCTACTCCGGTAAATCCTGGCCTCGGGTTTCCTTCGCGAAGAGCACCACAATCACACCAATTAAAAACAGGGGCGCAAGCCATAGTGCCTTGGTCTCTGGCGCGGGCGGATTTGCCATTGCGGCAAAACCAAAAAATGCAGCCGCAGTTCCCAGTCGGCCCATGTTAAAGCAAAAACCCGTTCCCGTTCCGCGCAACCGGGTGGGATAGAGTTCCGGAAAATACACGGCATAGCCCGCGTGCATTCCCACGGTAAAGAAACCAAAAACAGGCAGACACACCATCAATGCCATCTTTGATGCATCATTGGCGATCAAGCCCTTGAATAGTACAAGCATCATTACAAAAGCCATTGCGTGGTAAAGAACGAAGGCACCCTTACGCCCAAGCTTGTTGGAAATTCCACCGAAGAATACCAAGCCCAACCCAGCACCAATAGTGTTCAGGGTCATGCTCGTCATTTCAGCCCGTTTAATTTTGGATTTGTGCTGGTCAAAGGCTTCCGCCTTGATTTTCTTGTCGGCGTCAGCAGGAATTTGTTCAGCCAATAAAACCTCGGTTTGGGCTTTGCGCATAAGGGCATTTTTTCCATAGATATGACCGCCCCAAAAAGTAACCAATCCGATTGTGGCAAGGGTCACACCAATGATGGTGCTTCGAAGGTGAGCGCTGGAAAATAATTCACCGATGCGACCTGTGGGTTGCGTCTTGTCTTCAGTGGCGCGATCGCGCGCAGCGGTCCAGCTTTCGGGTTCGCGCAGTTTCCATCGGATCCATATCGTAAGCAACGCGGGCAGAACCCCAATAGCAAATCCCACGCGCCAACCGTCAATTCCTCGCTCCGCCAAGCGGGCATTCAATTCCTGATTTCCAATCAACAGTGCTATTGTTGCTGCGGCCAAAAGGGTGCCGAATACACTCGAGGCATGAAATATAGAGCTCATTACCGGGCGTGACCGTTTGGGCATTACTTCTGCCACCATGGCACTTGCTACTGCCCACTCTCCGCCCACTCCCATGGCAACAAGAAAACGGAGCACAACCATGTGCCACGGTTCCTGGGAAAAAGCACTCAAACAGGTAAAGAGGGAATAGAACAAAATAGTGAAGATCATCGTTTTGGCACGACCGATACGGTCGCTGATCATGCCAAACACAACGCCGCCAAAGGCTCCGCCTAGTAGAAAAAACCCAAAAGCACGATCGTTCCAGATTCGAACAGAATCATCATCAGGCGTTACCCCGAGCAAATCCGGCATGGCATCGCGCATTGAGGCGACAAATATTTGACCTTCGAAAATATCAAACACCCATCCCAGAGAAGCAATTAACAGCACTAGCCATTGGTACCGCGAGACGCCCTGATGCCATCTGCTGTTGTCATTGTCGGTGTTCAAAGACATTTATTTGTTCTCCGTCAGGAATTGGGGAAAAATCCAAAATATATATTCATGACAGGTGATGATGTGTGATGCGGTTAGAATGGTCAACCAGTGAAGGACATGATTATGGTCATAAATAATTTGGGTTACGATGATTGTCAGCTGAGTGAAATGTTGCAGTTGGGGCATTCGTTCAGATTATTGTTGGGCAGTTTTTGCTCGCACTCACTGCAACAATAACACTTGGGCTTGATGAACAATCTGCCCACCAGGGAAAAGATTAGTACCAACACCAGCATCCCGACTAACGCAGGAGGATTGCTTTTCATGGACACAAGCAAGAACAGGACAAGAACAGAAATCGCGTAGTGGAATTTCTGCCGCGCTGGATTATCACGTGACTCAATTGAGGCCCATTTGACTGAGGTCGCAGGTTGTTTGCCCGGTGTGTGTGCATCCGCGTGAGTCGCTTCATTCACATCCACTGATGTCTCTGAAATTATTGGCGGCACGGAGGCTTGCGTGTCCTGGGAGGGGAGGCGATCCGCGGTATCAGGAATATTGGGCAAACTGCTTGACGCAACTCTGGTCTCGAGTGCAGGCGATGTTTGGGCGGTGGCACCATCAGAAATCCATTCCTCTACTGATCTGGCGCTGGGCGGGCGTGTTTCAGGATCCTTGGCCAGGCAGGCCATGATCATGGCGCAGACTGCATCGGGCACTTGATTCACAAGTTGCAGTTCCTTTAGTCGTTCAGCCAAGGGTTTGGGGGTTTCATTAATCACTTGATATGCAATGTCGCCGCTGAAGAAAGGGGTGCGGCTGGTTAATAATTCATAAAATGTTGATCCAAGCGCATAGACGTCATCGCTCGCACGCGGGATTTCTCCCCTCGTTTGCTGCGGGCTCATGTAAACCGATGTGCCGCTGACATTTCCCTGCATTGAGGAGCGGCTGAGGCTTTCGGCCAATGTGGCCGCGATGCCAAAATCGGCGAGTTTCAACCTGCCCTGCTGATCAATCATCATGTTGGCGGGTTTTAGATCGCGATGCACAATTTTGTTTTGGTGCGCATACTCCAGGGCATCACATAGTTGGGTCATGAGCGGGCGCAAATCCCCCCACTTGAACAGCAGGTTGGGTTGCTGTAGCCGCAGGGAGGCCAGGTCCTGGCCGTCAATGTACTCAAGCGTCACGAAGGGAGGTTCGTCCTCGGGCCGGATCAGATCGTGTATGCGAATGATGTTTTCATGATTCAGGTGTCGGCTCTTTTGCACCTCGCGCATTAGGCTGCCAAAAGCTGTTGCATCACCCGAAAGTTCTGCCGGCAAACGCTTGATGGCAATTTCCGCGTGGAGTTGTTCATCACGAGCCAGCCACACCTCACCACGCCCTCCCCTGCCCAATTGGCGAATCAGCCGATAACGTCCGTCCAGTAAATCGTTCTTTCCGGGTTGGACTTTGGTTTGCATTTGCAACGCAAGCCAGTGGTCGGCCACCTGGATGGTCTGCCCCGAATACATGCGTAACCGTCCCAGAACCGATGCTCCATCCAGGAATGTCCCTTCCGATCCGGTCCCAGCAGCGAGATTCTCAATGAACATTTCATCGCCATTGACGGACAACTGCGCATGTTTGGGTGCGGCAGATTCCAAGCAAATGGCGCTTCCCGCGCCCGATCCGAGGATATGCTCGCCATCGCCCAATAGATATTCGGATATTACGACGCCATCAGAGCCGGCAACCAGAATCTTGATGGGGCTAGCTGACATCGTCGAACGAAGAGTGGCGGAGAGAGGGGGATTCGAACCCCCGGTAGGGTGTTAACCCTACGCAGGTTTAGCAAACCTGTGCCTTCAGCCACTCGGCCACCTCTCCTGCTCCGGCGGACAATTTGACGTAGAAGCGCAGCTGCAGCAATGAAATTCAGACAGATTACGACAAGACGCAATAGATGTGTCCAAATGGCTTGCCATTGGATCGCGTCGGACTAAACCTCTGGTGATGGAGATATTTTTGCCCATCCTTTTGTTTGTCCTGGGTTTCGGGGTTGGGGGTTTTGCTGTTTGGCAAATGAAACAGAAGGAATTGGAGGCACGCAATAAATCCGATAAAGACCTGGAGGCCACATTTGGGAACTTGTCGCGCCAGGCCTTGTCTGAAAACCAGCAGCAGTTCCTGGAGTTGGCAAAAAATGAATTCGAGAAGCTTCAGTCAGGCTCAGGAAAGCAGCTGGATCAAAAAAAGGAACTGATTGACGCGAGCCTGAAGAATATCGAGCGTTCCCTGCGGGATCTGGGCGATGGGACGACTGGGCTTCGCGAGCAAATGAACCTTTCCCAAAAACGTATCGACAACCTGAACACCACCACCGACCAACTCCGCGCGATTCTTTCAAGCAGCCAGGCGCGAGGTCAATGGGGGGAGCGGATGGTGGAGGATATCCTGAATTTCCTTGGCTTGGTCGAGCGGGTTAATTTTACCAAACAATCCCAGGAAGGGGATGATCGCCCGGATTTCACGTTTCTGCTGCCCAAGGACAAGCGGTTGAACATGGATGTCAAATTTCCAATCACCCATTATGAGCAGTTTTTGAATGCTGAGGTAGAAGGAGTGAAGGCAGTGGAGAAGAAACAATTCCTAAGCGATGTGCGCAATCATGTGAATGCTGTCTCCAAGCGCTCCTACATCGACCCTGCTGGGGGCACGGTTGATTATGTGCTTTTGTTCATACCCAATGAGAGTATTTACAGTTTTATCAACCAGGAAGATCATGAGCTGATCGATTTTGCGATGGAACGTAAAATCGTGCTTTGCTCGCCATTAACCCTGTATGCAATTTTGTCATTGATACGGCAGTCGGTGGCCAGTTTTGCCGTGGAAAAGAAAGCGGGTGACCTGCAGCAGTTGGTGCAGACATTCAGCCAGCAGTGGGAGAAGTATGGTGAAAAAGTTGATGCAATGGGTAAATCACTTGGGGCCACCCAGAATCACTTTGACAACCTGAAGGGCGCCAGGGCCAATGCTTTGGAAAGGCCGATGCGCAAAATCCTGGATCTCAAACTTGACCAGCAAAAAGACCCATCTGCGCTCCCTGAGTCAGATGAGTAAAGTGTGGTTGCCGGGGGGGTAGGCTCTTCTAATCGATTGGGCCTTCACCTTTTTCATCATCCGGCTTTGGGGGCAGGTTGATTCGGATTGTGCCCTTCTCTTCTTCCTGCTCTTCGTTGTCCAGCGCTGCCAGAGCCCGGGCAGGAGGATGGCCCCCAAAGGCTACCGCCATGAAGGCGGGAAAATAATAATCCAAACAGGCCAGAGCCATCACCAGTATGTTGCCGATGGTGTCCGGCAAAACTTCAACTCCTGAGTCGACGACGACCGATGTTCGCACAGCCAGGGCTCCCTTGTCGTAATCGAATTCCAGCCGAGCATATTCCATATTGACCTGCGCACGCGTAATTAGTTCCGCGACTGCCGCCCGGGCCTTGAGTGGCACACGAGGGCCAACCACAACAATCGCGCGGACCATGTTTTCATGGCTGTGGATGATCACGTTATTGACGCCCGACTGGCTCGTGACTATCGCGTGCACCTCCTGGGTCTCATAATCATCCACATGAATGATCTCGCGCCCGTCGAAATACGTGATTGCAGCTTGATATGCGTCCATGATGCCAGCCTTCCGAAGCTAATATAGCATACTCTTTTCAGAATATCCAATGACCACGCAGGTCATTTTAAGACGGGAATTTGATGGGACCACTTATTGCCCGAATTTTCAGATTATGGTAGCGTCAAATCTACTATGAGATTTTGGCCAACTTTCTTGCTTGCGACTCTTCTGGGGAATTTGTGCGGCGCTGAGGCATTGCCGAAAGTGGTGAAGTACAACCGTGATATTCGGCCCGTACTCTCCAATAACTGTTTCCCATGCCATGGGCCGGACAAAGGACGCCGAAAAGCCGATATGAGGCTCGATTTGGAGGACGAGGCTAAGAAGGATGCCATTGTGCCCGGAAACCTCTCACAGAGTGAATTATGGGCCCGTATTATCAGCTCAGACGTTGATGAGCGAATGCCGCCAAAGGGGTCAAAAAAGGAGCTCAATCCGAGCCAGATCGCATTACTGAAGAAATGGATTGAGCAGGGTGCCAAATATGAAGGCCACTGGGCATACATCCCACCCCAAAAACCCGCCCTGCCCTCCATCAAGCGTAAATGGGGCAAGAACCCGATCGATAATTTTGTCGGCGCTCGGCTGCAATCAGAAGGACTAAGCCCTTCCCCGGAAGCAGCTCGGGAAATCCTTCTCCGTCGTGTGACATTCGATCTTACCGGCTTGCCGCCAACATTGAAGGAGCTGGACAATTTTTTGAATGACAGAAGTCCCAAGGCGTACGAGAGGGTTGTCGACCGCCTGCTTTCGACCAAGGCATATGCAGAACGAATGGCTCTGCATTGGATGGATGTGGCACGTTACGGGGATAGCAGCGTACATCATGCTGACGGTCCTCGCACCATGTGGCCTTGGCGTGATTGGGTGATTAATGCTTACGACATAAATAAATCATTTAAGGATTTCACCATAGAACAGCTCGCAGGTGATCTTATGCCAGATGCCACTCTGGCTCAAAAAGTCGCCACCGGTTTTAATCGAAATCACGGCACTACCGATGAGGGGGGGTTAATTGAGGAGGAATACCGTGTGGAATATGTGGTTGATCGAGTCAAAACCACTGGCAATGTTTTCCTGGGATTGAGCATTGAATGTGCTCAATGCCACAGCCATAAATATGATCCTATTTCGCAAAGGGAATACTATCAATTTTTTGCCTTCTTTAACAACAATGCAGACAAGGGAAAACAAAGTCGCGGAGGCAATGCGCCACCAATGGTCACCGTCATCTCCCCGGATAAGCTAAAGCAGCAAAAAGATGCTGAAGCCAAAGTGAAGGGAGCAAACCAAAAGCTTGCCAATCGTAAAGAAAATGCTAGGCCTGATTTTGAAAAATGGGCGATCGAGGCCGCGAAAACAATAGGCAAACAACCCGAAGAACCATCAGGACTTATTGCCCATTTTCCGTTGGATGAATTTACGGATCGTAAATCAACGGATCTGGTAAATGCTAAGAATGAAGTAAAATGGGAGGGTGGCGGCAAAAATGTTGGTGGAAAATTCGGCAATGCTTTCCGTGTTGAAGGAAATGGTTACGTCAATATAAAAGGAATTAAACCTCCAGAGTGGAATCAGCCATTTAGTTATGGTTGCTGGGTTAAGCCTGATGCGGGCAATGCCAATGGTGCAATCTTCAGTAAAATGAATGAAGGCAATGCTTATCGTGGTTTTGACATTTGGCTGCAGGGTGGTGCTCCAGGGACTCATATAATCCACAAGTGGCAGGGCAATGCGGTCAAAGTTGTTGGCAAACAGAAAGTCAAAGCCAAGACTTGGTCCCATATTTTTGTGACCTATGATGGTACCGGGAAGGCATCTGGCACCAAGGTGTACATGAACGGCAAAGTTCTTGACCATAACATTGAGGCAGATGGGTTAAGTGGTACAATTCAAACTCCAAATGACTTTCGGATAGGCCGTCGATCTAGCTCAGCACAGGCTAATAATATAGAGATCGATGATGTTCGTCTCTACAACCGAGCATTGACTGCTGCGGAGGTTGGCGCATTGGCGGGCAACAACCCCATCGCTCCTCTCCTTGCTCTTGCGCCCGAGAAACGTAACACGAAACAAAAGGAGACACTGCTCAATCACTATCTGAACAATATCGACAAGCCCTATCAAAAGATCACTGCCGACAAGCGCAATGCTGAAAAACAAGTTGCTGAAGCGAGCAAAAGAAATATCACCAGCATGGTCATGGGCGACATGGGCAAAATGCGAGCGACTTACCTGCTTAAACGCGGCCACTACGAACACCCCAAGAAGGATGAAGTGATTAAGCCCGGGATTCCTGCATTCCTGCCTCCCTTACCCAAGGGATCACCTTTAAATCGGCTTGGTTTAGCGCAGTGGCTTACGCGACCAGATCACCCCCTAACAGCCCGGGTAGCAGTAAACCGTTATTGGTCCTTACTATTCGGAAAAGGACTTGTGACATCCGTTTCAGACTTTGGCACGCAGGGTGAATGGCCGAGCCATCCTGAATTGTTGGACTGGCTTGCTGTGGATTTTGTTAATAATGGATGGGATATCAAGCGCACCATCAAACAGATGGTCATGAGCGCAACCTATCGGCAAACATCAAAGATTACCCCAAAGTTAATTGCAAAAGACCCCAACAATATCCTACTTGCCCGCGGGCCACGCTTCCGATTACAGGGTGAGTTTATTCGAGATAATGCGCTGGCAGTAAGCGGGCTCTTGGTAAAAAAGGTCGGCGGACCCGGGGTGAAGCCGTATCAGCCCCCCGGTCTCTGGAATGAGGTTAGCCTAGGAGGCAATGTGCGTTTCAAGCAGGACAGTGGCGACGGTCTTTTTCGGCGCAGCATGTATACCTACTGGAAACGGTCCGCACCGGCACCGTCCATGACAATTTTTGATGCCCCGACCCGAGAAAAATGTATGGTAGAGCGCCCACGGACAAACACACCCTTACAGGCATTGGTGACAATGAATGACCCGCAGTTTCTGGAGGCCTCACGCCATATTGCCAAACGCATCATGAAAGACGGCGGCAAGACACCCCGGGAACGTGTGGAATACGCTTATCGACTGGTAACTTCCCGAAAACCCAAGTCAATCGTAGCCCAAATTCTGGTCGCCGCATTCAACGAGGAGCTGGTAAACTATAAAAAAGACGCTGAGGCTGCGGGCAAACTTCTCGCAGTGGGCACTACCAAGCGCGATGAGTCGCTGAACGCACCTGAACACGCTGCCTGGACCATTGTGGCAAGCATGATCCTTAATCTCGATGAAGTTATCACCCGCCTATAAATATATGAACCCGTTATCAGAATACGAACAGCAAATGACTCGGCGTGAGTTGTTATTTAGCAGCGCCAAATGCCTTGGAGGCGCAGCACTTGGTTCTCTTATGGCGCCCACATTGATAAGCGCCGATCCAAAAACGCATGATACAGGCGGGCTGCCCGGAGTTCCGCATTTTGCGCCTAAAGCCAAACGCGTGATCATGCTCTTTTTCTCCGGTGGCCCCAGTCACATTGACACCTTTGACTATAAGCCGGCCATGCGCAAATTCCACGGCGAAGAACTTCCGGATTCCGTACGGCAAGGCCAACGGATTACCACTATGACCAGTGGGCAAAAATCATTTCCATGCGTAGCTCCGATGTTTAAGTTCGAACGAGTGGGCGCTCACGGTACATGGATGAGCGAAACAATTCCTCATATCAAGAGCATTGCTGATGAGATCACTATCATTAAGTCAATGAACAGTGAGGCGATCAATCATGACCCTGCGATTACCTATATCCTTACCGGAACCCAGCAATTGGGAAAACCCAGCTTTGGGTCTTGGATCAGCTATGGCTTGGGGAGCCCGAACAAGAACCTCCCCGCATATATCGTTATGATTTCACGTGGCTCTGGCGCTGCAAATCAGGCGCTGTATTCACGGCTTTGGAGCAGTGGATTTCTTCCAAGCAAGCATCAAGGAGTGAATCTTCGCAGCGGAAAGGAACCTGTTCTTTACCTCAAGGATCCTGAAGGCATAGATCGTAATTTAAGGAGGCGAATGCTCGATGGTATTGCCAAGATCAATCAGGAGCAGTTTTCCGAGTTTGGTGATCCTGAAACTCAAACGCGCATTTCCCAATATGAGATGGCTTTTCGCATGCAATCCAGCGTGCCTGATTTGATGGACGTCTCAAAAGAACCCAAGGCCGTAACGGATATGTATGGCCCCGATGCCAGCAAGCCAGGCTCCTTTGCGCGCAACTGTGTTCTTGCTCGTCGCATGGCTGAGCGAGGTGTTCCATTTGTGCATCTTTTTCATCGCGGCTGGGATCACCATGGCGGTCTCCCGGGAAAGCTTCCCAAGCAATGTAAGGATATTGATCAGCCCGCAGCCGCATTGATCAAGGATCTCAAACAGCGCGGCATGCTTGATGAAACCCTTGTCATTTGCGGCGGGGAATTTGGCCGCACCATTTACTCTCAAGGCAAGCTAACCAAAAACAACCATGGCCGCGACCATCACGGTCGTTGTTTTACTACATGGGTTGCTGGCGGCGGCTTTAAGGCGGGTTATGAACACGGACAAACCGATGATCACAGTTACAACATTATCAAGGATCCGGTGCATATTAATGATCTAAATGCTACTCTGCTTCAGCAGATGGGGATTGATCATGAGCGGCTAACCTACCGCTTCCTTGGTCTTGACCAACGACTCACCGGCGTGGAGGGCGCCAAGGTGATCCCACAATTGATCGCATAGGATTATCGCCGATATTTAAGGAATAAATTTAACTTTTTTGAGGGTCAGCATCTGCTTCAAGCATGCCCTCTTTCCTCATAACACCGTCAACAATTGCCGCGCCAACTGAATCTCCGAAACAATTTACCGCGGTGCGAAACCGGTCCAGAAACCAGTCTACCATTAAAATAAGCCCAATGGCTTCGATTGGAAGCCCGGCAGCGTTAAGTACAATTAGCATGGTTACCAAACCAGCTTCAGGAATCCCAGCCGCACCAATGGCTGCTAATGTTGCAGTGATGGCAATGGTTACCTGTACGGTCATAGTCAATTCTTGACCGGTAATAGGAAAATATATTTGTGCAATAAAGATTGCTGCTGCTGCCTCATAGAGCGCAGTGCCATCCATGTTAATTGTCGCACCTAGAGGCAGTACAAATTTTGTAGACTTCTCCGAAATCCCGGCCTTATCGACTGCACACTCCATGGTGACAGGCAAGGTTGCCGAGGAACTTGCGGTAGAAAATGCTGTAAGCACTGCTTGAGACATATCCTTAAAGAAGGTGTATGGATTCTTCTTGGTGAATAACCAATAGATTAGAAACAAAGTAACAAAGGCATGAAATGAAAGGCCGATGATAATCGTAAGGATATAGTAGCCCTGTTGCCCTGCCATTTCAGCCAGCTTCCCCTCCAAATTAGCGTGCCCAAATTTACCTGCAACAAGGCAAAAAATGCCGATTGGCGCAATGTTCATCAGAAGCATCACGAATGACATAAGAGCTTCATTTGCCTGCCCGATCATTCTAGTGATTGCAAAAACCTTGTCACCCATCGTGGTAAGCATGGCAGCAAAAATAATACTGAACACAATTAGAGGTAGCAGATTCATTGTGGCAGCGGCCTTGAATAAATTTTCAGTAACCAACATTTTAAACATATTCTCTACTATGTCCCATAGAGTCTTGGGCTTGTGTTGTTCCAAGAATTCTTTTTCAGCCTTTACTGCTTTTTGGGCTTCTTTCAGGTTTAAGGATGCAATCTCTAGGTCTAACTGTAAGTGCTTGTCATCAGGGTTCTCTTCTGCTACAGCTTTTTTTTGAGGGTGAACTGACTTGGCAAACTCAAGTCTCATTTTAAGCACTTTTAGCCTTTCACCATTTATCCTGTCCCTTTCATCAAGGGCTTTACGGGCTTTTTCATCCTTAGCAGCAGATTTTCTAATATCTTCCTGAATTTTGTCTTGTTTCGCTTTTACCTTTTGTTCTGCCTTTACCTTTTCATCGCCCATAGCTGCGTCTGCCTTTTTCTGCAAAGATGCGAGCTCTGAGTCTACACCGGGCTTCATTATATTCACCACGATCAGACCAACAATGACGGCTAAAACGGTGGTGCACATATAGTAACCAACGGCGTAGGCACCCGGCTTCCCAAGTTGCCGAACATCTCCTAAACCCAGAATTCCACTCATGACGGACATTACAACTAATGGAACAACCATCATCATGAGCAAGCTTAAGAAAACCTCGCCTCCAACTTCGAATTTAACAGCAATTTCAGGCGCAAAATACCCGGCAGCAATTGCTGTGATGATGGCACCTATAATATAGTACGTTAGGTTTCCGTGTCCGTCTGGTTTATTCTCGCTCATTACAAAATAGATTTAGTGAGTGAGTGCGTGGGTGGAGGCAGGTTAGCGACATTGTCTGCCTGGGCAAGACGTATTTACTCGCTCTGATGACAGCTAATAGCAGTTGAGCGACCACAGTTTTCGTGGGAGACAGGGTTTCTCTTCTCAAAAAATGGCACCAGAAGCGTATCAACAATCAGCTGAAATAAGTGATAAAGGACTAGGGGCACGGCTCCGTAAGGATTGGAAACAAAAAATGTGTTCCAGATGTAGATGC
>CAZTTU010000078.1:0-11361 GCA_964616045.1 uncultured Verrucomicrobiota bacterium
CGAAGGAAAAAACCGCGAAGTGCGCCGATTGTTTGCGACACAGAAAATGAAAGTCACCCGGCTGATCCGGGTGCGGATTGGCAACGTCAAGCTGGGTGAACTGCCAGCCGGCAAATGGCGAATACTGACAGAAATAGAAATTAAATCACTGCTAAGGAAAAGATGAAAACCACCCGCTTACTGATCCCCGCGATGGCCCTAGTGGCCAGCACATTGCTCACAGCACAGGAAACACCGGGCCAACCGCCCAAACGGAAACCTGCCCCCACGCCTCTTCCTCTTGAACCCGAAGCGTTCCCCGCTCCCGGAGACCCCGTGCCCGTGGCGCCCACGCCAACACCGGTGGCACCAGCCCCGATTCCAGTTGCCCCTCCAATCCCCGACTTGACACCGGCGATACCAGCCACGCCGGCCCCTGTGCCGATTGTTCCCGTAGTCGAACAAAATCCGCTGAATGAACCTGATGGCGGACCATTTATCGGGTTAGGCACCATCAATGCCGCACGCGTCAGTGCGCGTGGCAAACCCACCATCTTCAGCGCGTTGGTTTTTAGGTTTAACAAAAATGAACCGGTCAACATTGTTAAGGAAATCAACATTGCCAACCCCAAGGCCGGTGAGCCACGCAAATGGTTGCAGGTGCAGGTGCCGGCGGACGCCGGAGTATGGGTTCACGCAGATTTCCTCAGCGCGCCATTTAAAAAAACCATTCGGGATGCCAGCGGACAACCGATTGAATCCACATTTGCCCGGGTGAAAGCCAACTTGCTCAATGTGCGTGGCGGGGCGAGTGACCGTTTTCCCATCCTCGGCAAACTTGCGGCAGGAGCCACAGTGCATCTTTCTGGGCAACGCAAAGAAAAATGGGTGGAGTTATTTGCCCCAGCCAACACCACCGTCTACGTAGCCTCACAATTCGTCTTGCGCAAGAAAATCAATGAAGGCGCGGTTGAGATTCCGTTTGACGGTGTGGTTGAGATTCCCTCCGCCCCGCCCACGCTGGAACCCTCCGTCACACCGGTTTCGCCTCCAACTGCAGGAGGAACTAGACCGGCCGCACCCAACACACCACCTGAAACAGTCGTGACCATCCCCTCCAAAGACTTTGGTCAACCTAATGGGCTATCCAGAGAAGGCGTACCATTCAGGCGTGCGACTACCCCCAAACTAACCGCCAAAGTGCAACCAAATCCACCCCCCGCACCGAAGCCGCAACCGGCAGAAACCGTGAAGCCTACTGAATCGGAGCCCGCACAAAAGCCTCTGGAACCGACCAAAGTGGCTGAGACTAACCCCAACCTGCCGCCAGCTTCTACCGAGAAACCCGGGGCCAATAAACTTCGAACCCGCATCGTGACCCGTGAAGGTTATGTTCGCCGCACGCTTGAAATCCAAGCACCGTCCGGCTACGTACTGGAGCATATTGAGTCCGGTAAGAAGATTAACTATCTACTGCTGGACCATCCGACCCTGAAGCTCAACTGGTTCATAGGCAAGCGTGTCCTCGTCAGTGGCCAAGAAGCCATCGACGCACGTCACGCGAACACGCCGGTACTCAAGGTTAAAACACTGAAAGGCGAAGTAAGCAAGGAAGCCCTTACCCGAATCACTGTAACTCAGGCCAACAAAGAAATAAAAGCTGCTGGAGGCAAGGCCGGGGAAAAACCCGAATCCAAGTCCAACGAACCGGAAAAAAACGACGACAAATAAGCACTGTGGCGTTTGAAAACCTGATCGATGGCCGCGTCATCGCCGATCAGATTCACGAGGAAACCCGACGGCATATCAAATCCCTTCACGAACGGGACACAACGCCAGGCCTCGTTTTTGTTCGAATCGGCGAAGATTCAGCTTCGCGCGTGTACGTTGGCATGAAGGAGAAAAGCTGTGCCCACCTTGGTATCCAATCAAATACACATGTTCTTCCAGAAAACACCTCAGAAAAGGACCTGCTCAAACTCATTTGCGATCTGAACAGCGACCCCACCGTGGATGGCATCCTAGTGCAGGCACCGTTGCCAGCTCAGATCAACGAGTCCACCATCTTTGCCGCCGTCTCGCCTAATAAGGATGTCGATGGATTTCATCCTGTCAATGTGGGAAAACTGCTCCTTGGCGACCCTACCGGGTTTGCACCCTGTACTCCTGCTGGCATACGCGAACTGTTGATCCGCAGCAATGTGGAAACCAGGGGGGAGGAAATCGTGGTGCTTGGTCGGGGCAACATAGTCGGAAAGCCAATGGCCGCCATCCTCTGTCAGAAAGCCGAATACGCAAACGCTACCGTTACTCTGTGCCACTCACGCACAACTCACATTGACAAACACTGCCGCCGCGCGAATATCCTCATCGCTGCAATGGGCGTAGCGGAATTTGTGAAAGCAGACATGGTGAAACCCGGCGCCGTGGTAATCGACGTAGGAGTGAACCGCATCCCTGACTCAAAGGCCAAAAACGGTAGTCGACTCGTGGGCGATGTGGATTTTACCAATGTGCAACCCGTCGCCGGTAAGATCACTCCCAACCCAGGCGGGGTCGGCCCCATGACCATAGCCATGCTAATGAGCAATACTGTCCGTGCAGCTGCCAAGGCTCGTGGACTAGATCTAAATACTCTTGAAAAATGACGGACGCACGCATCCTCCCCGATCTTCAGTGCTCGCTTCTGTGCGAGGACATTCGTCAGGAAGCCAACGGCAATCCGATTCTCATCGGCATCCTCAGCCAGTTAGTCGTACCGCAATTGCCGGTCACCGCATTCAAGATTGTCTGCTTCAACCGATGGGCGGCTGGCGTAGGAAAATTCACCGAGCACACCAAAATTATCATGCCCGATCAATCAACAGTACTTCGCGAAAATAAAATGGAGTTTGATCTTGATCGCCCCGAAAATTCACGCACCAACGTGCACCTGTTCGGCAATGTGGAATTCAAAGAGCCAGGAGTATACCAAATCGAGGTAAACGTGGATGATGTGCTCAAGCTTCGTTATCCGTTCCCAATAGTGCTCGTACCACCAAAGGATGCCTCGATTCCAGAGGGAAACGCCGGTCAATAATTTTCATGGGCCCGGATACGCCCCATCCATTGGACGGCGAACCTCCGGAACCGGAGGAAACTTCCGAGCGATTTCCCGGTTTTCCATTCACGCCTAGCGGCGTGGCATCTTTCGCACTCACCGGTTGGAATCGACTGTTTGTGTGGCAACTAACCGTATCAATTGCGCTAGGTGGGAGCATCTTTCTGGTGCTGAGTCAGCATTGGTCCCCCGTGATAAACCAAGCAATAGAGAAGCACATGCCGCCAGAAACCGGTCTTAAAGAAGGTCGATTGATCTGGCCGGATGATGAGCCCAAAGTTTTCGGTCACAACCAGTATCTCTGCCTAGCGGTGGACCCTGAAGGCACGGGGGATCATGGGCACATGGCCGACGTGCAAATTGAATTACAGCGGGATAACTGGGTATGTCGATCAATTTTCGGCTACCTTGAGTTTGAATACCCCATGCAAGATTGGCCGATGACACGGAACCAATTCGTGCCGTGGTGGGGATCACGGAGGCCATTTTTGTTGCTGGGATCAGCTGGGGTTGTCGGGGTTCTGTTTTGGCTGGGTTGGCTAGGACTTGGGTTTTTAGGAATTTGGCCGGTAAAAGCAGTGGCCTATTATACCGATCGCAAAAGTGAATTTGGCGAGCTCTGGAGAGTGTCGGCCGCCTCTCTTCTGCCAGCCGGCATGCTTCTGGCGATGGGGTTTCTGTGTTACTCTACGGGATTCATGAAGTTGGCGGTTCTGCTAATATTTTTCCCGCTTCACTTGGTCTTTGGCGGAGTATACCTGTTTTTTTCATTGTTTTCCCTACCCAAAGTCGCAGCAAATACAGTTAACCCGTTCGACAAAAACTCCTCGACAAATGTGGAAGATGAAGAACTGGTCGATGCCGATCCGACTAACCCCTTTACTGTAGACAATGAAAAGGACCGTTGACAACATCCCATTGCCACCCCGTTTTGATTCTAGTATTTTCCTAGCAGTATGAAACGGCGTTTACCACGGTGCTTTTACCTATGCCTGCTGGCGGGTAGTTTAGCGTTCAGCAACTGCACAACAGCACCTGACAATTCGCAGGAGGATAAGGAACCGCACTACCTCACGGGCCGGCGCCTCGTTCAGCAACGCGATTGGGACGGTGCCGAACGCGCCTTTCTCAAATCGCTGGAATCAAATCCACGTTCCTCACTGGCCCACTACGAACTGGGAGTCATTTATCTCTCACACAAAGCAGATCCGGCAGCGGCCATTTTTCATCTGAAGCGTTACCTCACTCTCAAACCTCAGGCCACCAATAAAAACGAAGTGCAGGGACACATAGAAGCCGCCAAGCGCGACTTGGCCGCCGATATCCATGGAACTCCCGATGCCCCAAGCCAATCGATTCTCAACCTCCGCAACAAGCTCAACAGGTTGGCCGCCGAGAACTTGGCGTTGCGCCATCAATTGCAATCCAGGGGCATTCCACCCAACCCGCAATTCGGCCAAACCACCAATGCTCCCGTAGATATCCCGCCACTCACAAACACTGCCGACAAATCAAACATCACGACAACCTCATCCACCACGCTGCGTAAACACAAAGTAAAGAAAGGAGACAACCCCTCCAATATTGCACGTCGTTATGGAATCCCGCTATCCCAATTTTTGGCCGCTAATCCTGGCCTCAACCCTGGCAAGCTGCAGATCGGTCAAGAGTTGAATATTCCATCGCGTTAAGGGTAAGCTCCCTTCGACCCGTTATGCAGCGTGTAATCCTAGCCATTCTTGCCTGTTTTTGGGCTTTCATGGGCTACCGGCTCTGGAAGGTAGAATACGCCGGTCAAGGCCTTGGGGCGGCTGTTGATATCGAGGTGGTCTGGAATAAGATTCTTAATGCACAGGATGAGGCTCCGCTATCGATTGTGAGTGAACGCAATGGAGAAGCCGAAGCGCTGGGTTGGATGATGTGGTCCCCTACGGTGACACGCGGTGATACTGATAAGTATCCCGAAGTGGAGGGTATGGTACGTACTGCCCTAGGTTATTCGCTTAATATTGATCGAGGACGGATTTTTGGCACCGAACACGCGGTTGATTTCAACTTTAGCTTCCATGTTGGCTTCGGCCCAGATCCAGAACGCGCCTGGACCAGTACACGGTTAAATGTCAGACAACAAAACGAGACCGTCGACTATAACGTGCGTCTAGATGCTCAGTCCACCAACACCTTTTTCACGCTCAACGTGGAAAGTATCGACACGACCAACCAAACTGAAATTGCTTACGCCGATCTCCGTAAACCGGATAAACTGGTGCATGCGGGAATGGAACTGGCCGGGGTCAATCCGCTAATCACCACCGGAACAACACTGGCCGTACGCAACCTGATGGGCAAGACGCAACTGGCCAAGTCGGTGAGTTTTAAATTCCAATGGCCAAAACGGGCCCACTACGATTTGCTGCCTGGCGTCCGCACGCACATCAAGGTCTATCGCGTGGATGTGCCGATCGTCGAGAATATGCTCCTGAAAATTTACATCAACCCGCTAGGGGAAATTCTGCGCGTGGAAATTCCGGACATCCTGATTGATACCCTACGCAAATCCGCCAAGCTTAATCTGCCTCAAAGCATCGTGCTCCGGAACGATCACTTCTATGGCCGGTTAAGACGCAATCGCCACTGATGATTGAATTACGTAATCTGATTAAGACATTCGGTGATCTGACCGCCGTGGACGACTTAAGCCTCACCGTGGACCGCGGCGAATTTTTTGTCGTACTCGGCCCCAACGCTGCCGGCAAGACAACCACCATCAAGATTCTCGCCGGCCTGATTGCCCCGACCAGCGGACACGTAAAGGTATGCGATTACGATTTGCAGAACGACCCCATGGAGGTCCGCAAACGCCTCGCATATATTCCAGATTTTCCGTTTCTTTACGACAAACTTACGCCTTGGGAATTTCTGCGCTTCACCGGACAGCTCTTTCACATGGACGAATCTCAAATCCAGAAACAGACACGTGACCTCATCCCGCGCTTTTCCCTGAAACCTTTTCTCGACAAGAATATAGAAAGCCTCTCGCACGGCACTCGCCAGCGCATTGCCATTGTGTCCGCGCTCATGCACGCACCGGAAGTATTTGTACTGGATGAACCCATGGTGGGACTTGATCCACATCACCAATTTGTGCTCAAGGAAGTGCTCAAGGAACGGGCCGCCGAAGGTATGACGGTGTTTCTTTCCACACACCAACTTAGCGTGGCTGAAGATGTCGCCGACCGAATCGGTATCGTTCACATGGGCAAACTGGTGGCTTTGGGCACGAGGGAAGAGCTTCATGAGATGGGTGGACAAGGCAACACAGCCCTCGAGGAAACATTTCTAGTGCTAACCCGCGAGGAATCCGATGTAGCCGTACATCGTCAATTGCAGCAAGGCTGAGGCCGCATGGACGATCATTCAAAACGGCTCTCTTCACCATTCATCTTGTTGCTACGCGTGAACCTGCTGCAAGCGGTGCGCCGCGTGTCACAAGCTGGCTCGAAATCCGGCCTACTCACAGTGATGATCGGCTTGTTCCTCTTATTCTACCCTCTGATCGCCTCGGGCATGTTCTACGCCGGCTTGCGGTATGTTTCAAAATTTCCCGGACTTGGAGACATGCTGATTGAGCACCTTGTGTTCCTTCTGTTTGCATTTCTATTTATGCTGCTGCTCTTTTCGAACATTGTGGTCGGCTACACGAACATGTTCCGCAATCAGGAAACGCGATTCCTGCAAACGCTGCCGTTCTCAGCGGACAATATTTTCCGCTGGAAACTGGTCGAGACCACATTTGTCGCTTCGTGGGCCTTTATGCTACTGGTGGCTCCATTGCTCTTAGCATACGGCATTTTCCAATCCAAACAACCCGGGCATGTGGTGGGCTGGCAATACTATGTTATTACACCGGCTCTAGTATTAATGTTCATTATGCTACCGGGCATTATCGGCTGTTGGATCGCCGTGTTCATGGCGCGTTATCTTGACCGGAGTTTGTTCCAAACCACCGCCATATTATTGCTACTGTCCCTAATCTATATGGTCATTGTCTATTTGCAGCCAGAGGCGTCTAGCGTGCAAACACTTGAGACTCGCGTGGTGGATTTGACTGACCGTCTTCTTTCCAAAACACAGTTTGCGCAACTTCCATTCCTGCCTAGTTATTGGCTTTCCAGTGCTCTCACCAACTGGGTGGAAGGCGCCAAATCTCTATCCGGATTTTTTGTGCTTGTGCTCATTTCAAACGTCTTATTCTTCGGGTTCCTCGGATTCACTGAAACGGGAAAATATTTTTATAAATCACTCTCCGTCACGCTCAGTCGCAGCAGCCTAGCCGGTGACTGGAGCAACGCCACCCGATTTATTCCACGCCTTTGCGCACAAGTGATTCTCCTCGCGTGGTTCCTGCCGCTTGTCGATTTCCATGCATTGAAAGAACACTGGCTTCAACGGTTTGCCCCCCTTAACGAATCCTACGCTGCGCAGAAGAAATCCGAGGACATCTCGGGGGCAGATTTGGGGAGTTGGGTCACCAATAAAGTAACCCAACTAGAGCCAGAACTGACTCGGGGCACATTATATTACCTCAAGCCCGAACTGCGCCACCTATACGAGCGTAGTTCTTCAGGTGAAATGCAACAACTCGGACCGGACTTAGAGCATCTCATCAATTCCAACATCCGTAAGAATCTATCCGGCTTGGATGTTGTGCGCAAACGTACTGCACTGCGAGGAAAAGCCGAAGAATTTGCCGCCGAACCCGAGGCGACGCTGATGCCCAAAGCAACATCCATGCAGACCATTTTCCTCCACACAGTCGGACAACTTAAAATCAAGGAAAACTCCGTCTGGTTTTCCGTCAAAGCCGACATGAGCCATGTGAATACTAATGATGTCTACCGACTACATATCCGAAAAAATATTGCGAAGGTCGACGAGGAACAACAGCCCGTGGATGAAACTATCTGGGTCACGGATCATGGTAATTACCTGGAAGGCCATCTGTTTACCGAAGGCAATCAACTCCGACTAGATTTGCGTAATCCATCTCCTCCAACACACCCCCCGACCGGCGTGGTGGGCAACAATGCCTCGGAAATTTGGCAGAGTCAAACCAGCCAAACCAATGGAAAAGCCACAACGGAAAAATCCAGCTGGATTCTCGGCCACATTATCCCGGCAGAGCATACGCAACAACCCGAGGCCGTTCAGCACGCTGGCCTGCCTCCTGTCTCATTGCTAGCCATTCCCGTGCTGGCGATACTCGCTTGGGTGATCAATTCCCGAACCATTCATCTGCTGGCTGCGCTGGCCACCATTGCCCTATTCATCATCCTAGCTGCTCAATCTAGCCATTGGCTGGCCCTTTTGGACGGCGGCGACGGTCTTCATGGGGCATTCGGCGTGTCCGGTTCTCAGTTCATCGGCATCGGCGTGTGGATCATATTGATTTTTGCCTTGATTCAAGGCGTGTTCACATTGTGGCAGAAACCCCTCTGCGCACGATATGAGGTATGGTGCCAGAGTCGAGCACGACGAGAAAAAGAAAGGAAATTTCATTACCGACCAAGTGCAACAGAATCCATCATGCGGCACATCCCATTTATATCTTCAGATGTTCTGGCCTTGTTGCTCAAGGATATTCGTGTCTTCTGGCGTGACACTGCACAATGGGGCCAGTCGCTCATCTTGTTCGGCATCCTCGGTGTGTATATATTAAACCTCCGCTTTTTCACCGAGCAGTTCACTTCACTTTTCACTGGTGGCCGACTAGGTAGCGACTATTTTTTTAAGCTAGTCAGTTTTATGAATCTCGCAGCATGCGCGCTGAACCTCGCCACTCTCACTACACGATTCGTTTATCCCCAATTTTCATTGGAAGGAAAACGGCTTTGGATTGTTGGCATGTCTCCACTGGGCTTGGCACGTGTCGTGAAAGTTAAGTTCCTTCTGGCCACGAGCATTTCACTGCTCATTACCTTTCCGCTCATCTGGCTGTCATCCAATATGCTTCAGCTACCAACCGGTCAAAGTCTATTTTTTTGCGGTGCCATCTCCATAATGGCTATCGCCCTCAATGGTCTTGCCGTGGGCATGGGCGTCATGTACCCAAACCTCAAGGAAGATAACCCCAGCAAGATTGTCTCCGGTTTCGGTGGCACATTCTGCCTGATGATAAGCTTCGTGTACATCGGATTGGCTGTGTTGATGCTTGGCATCGGTTCGCCCTTTGGCTCGCCTTGGCAAATATCTGACCGCGCAGATGTAGGGCAACAAATGATTTACATGGGAATGTTTATCTTCGTTTCACTGACGATTGGTTTGGGGCCATTCTGGTATGCTCTACATCGCGCGCGAAATTTCGAGCACTGATACCATTTTCAATCATTCCCAACCAGAGCTTTACTTTTCCTTTCCTCCCCTCTACCATTGAGCTCATGGCTATCATTGATGGGCCGGATTTGCTAGAGGAGGATTTCCCCACAACTGCCAGCGGCGCGACTGTCGCGAGCGGTGATCGAGAAGAGCTTGATAATAAGGTATCCAGCCTGCAATCGAAGCTCGCTGAGCTGAATCACGCACGCGACAAATTGGAACGGGAGAAAGCCACCGTGGAGGAATCACGTCGCCGTTTTTCGGAGTTCCAGACCGGACGTGAGGAAATGCTGCATGAGCTCACGCGCAGTCTTGGCTTGTTGGAGGAGGCCCAAATGAATGCTCAGCGTGAGGCAGAACAAATGGCTTCCACCATGCACGACCTGCGCGATGCACTATCCAAGGTAGATGTACTGAAGGATGTGGATACGCACGACGAGCAATGGAAAGTACATCTCACTCGCAGTCTTACCACGATTGAAAATGCCCGAATGGAGCTAAACTCAGCACGCCTGAAATGGGTGTTATTGAATAGCGATACAGATAATACTGGTAATGATATTTGCACTCATGCACAGAACGACACAAACGGTGTAACCATACCGAAGTCATTCGGCCAACTTTGCCTCTGGGGCCTAGCCCTTACTTGGCCAGTCCTGCTAATCGGTTCAGCCATTGTGGCTGTCTTGTTACTGAATGGATAGACTGTTATGGGTTGGTTTACACGCAAGCGAGACCCCATGACCGAACGCGCGTGTGAACTCAATGCGAAGATTGCTGCACTGGAGCACCAGATTTACCAGCTCGACAATGCAGCCAGTTATTCCGACCCCTGCCAAATCCAAGAGGCTCTCGAAGGGTCGAATTTCCTGCCGCACGATCCTCTTCTCAAGACTGAAGAAGGACTGGTGGAATCCGTTCTCACTGAACCCGAACGCGATTGCCCAGGCTTGTACAATGATCATGGCTTGCGAAAATTCGACCTCGCTGGTTGGTGGCTCCGCATGAAACATTCGAAACCACTCCCGGCACCCACTCAGAACGAACAGCTGGTCACCTACCTTGCTACCGGCCGCACCCGCGGCCACACTGCCTTACGCAAGGAAACACGCATAGCACGCAACCGATTCATTCTTCTTACGCTTGTATTGCTAGCCGTATTATGGAGTATACTTAGCCTTCTCATTCCTCAACTTTAATGACTGCTTCGGTGCCCACCGAAATGGGAGAGTTCTACGCCGAATACACACAAAATGGCTTGTGTCGCTTATGTTTTCCGCGTGTAAAAAAAAACATAAAAGGCGACTCGCTCACCAAACAACAGCAATCGTGGCACAGAAAAACACAAAGAGCAGTAAAAGCGATCCTTACCGGGCGCGTGCCACTCGCACTTCCGCCGTTGGATTTCCCAACCGAAACAGTTTTTCGCCGGCATGTCTGGAATATGATACTCACCATCCCTGTTGGAACGGTATGGACCTACGGGAAATTGGCTTGGTCGATCAACCAACCCAATGCTACGCGCGCGGTTGGTGGTGCGTGCGGAGCCAACCCGATTCCAGTACTCATCCCATGTCATAGGGTAATAGGGGCAAGTGGTAAACTCGCCGGATTTTCGGCCGGTATAAACTGGAAAATACGACTGCTGCGCATCGAAGGTGTGGAACTGCCGCTCCATTGACACGCCTCCGCCCGATTGATAGCGTCCCCGCCTTTGTTAGGCATGAAATATAAAGACACCCTCAACCTGCCGCAGACCGGTTTTCCGATGAAAGCCGGATTGGTGGAGCGTGAGCCGCAGCGGTTGGCGCGCTGGTATGAAGGGGATATTTACGCGCGCATCCGCGAACGACACGCGAAGGCCAAGGAGACTTTTGTGCTGCACGATGGACCGCCCTTTGCCAATG
>CAZTTU010000079.1:0-11275 GCA_964616045.1 uncultured Verrucomicrobiota bacterium
CTCCAAGCCAGTGTGCCATTGATGTCTTTTTTCAGATTCAGGATCTCCGTGGCGTTGAGGTCACGATCATAAATGCGCAAGCCATCGAGGTTGCCTTCCCAGAAATCTTCGAAATCATTGGCGTCATCGTCATCGGGAGCAGCCCCGAGGTGGGCCCGGTTGCGCAGGGTAAGTGTGGAGCCGTTGGCGCCAGGAATATTTACTCCGTTGCGTTGCCATTGATAAGTGAGCCCGCTGCCATTGGCATCCACCGTGAAGGTCGCACCGGTCCCAGCTGTGGCATTCACATCCACTGGTTGGGCAGTGATAACAGGCGCCTGAAGGGCAGTGCCTTCAATCTTGAAATTGTCCAGCCAGACATTGTCGCCGGTGGCGATTGCTTTGTGTTCGGACTCGGTTACCAGCGCAATGACGAAGGATGAGGAGCTGTTCATATCCCAATTGGTGGAATTGCGATCGATGAACTGGCTGGTGAGGCTCTCCCATGAGAAGCCGCCAGCTGAACCATTGGGATCATACTCGTAATGAAGCTTTTCCTCTGAGGCATCCCACCGGAAGCGGACAGTGGCCAGAGTGGAGTCGGTGCCGTTGGCTTCCCAAAGGACCTCGTCATCATTCACGTCCATGTCCGCCCAGAATGCCTGGCTTAATTGCCCGGCGTAGTTGCTGCGGGCAAGGCTGATTTCAGCGTTGTCATCAGGATCATCCTGGTTGACCAAAAACAAGCCTGCTGCCACCATGCTATCTGGCCCCATGGTGAGGTTGTTGGGCAGGTTCACATCGGTTTGCACAGCCCAATCCTGATGGTAAGGCAAAGCCTGGGTATGCCAGCCGCGCGCGGCCCAATCCTCCTCGCTGGTATTGCCATCAGTGTAGTAGGTGAGCCTGCCGTTCTGGAGGAAGCGCCCAGCTTTTTCATTGAAATCACGCGGACCCCACTGGGCGGAGTTGCGGCTGGAGCCGTTAAAATCGGCTATGACGGGCGTGCCATGGATGGCCGTTATCCGCTGTCCCAGCAGGACCGACTCACTGTACACGCTGCCGGTGGCATTGGTGACCTTCACATCGTAAATGCCTTCATCGTCCAGGCTGAATGAAGAGATGGGATAGGTGCGGGAAGTGGCAGTCTGGATATTCATGCCGTCCTTTCGCCACTGGTAGCTGGTTGCGCCTGTAGCCGTGACACTCAGGGTGTGAGCAGAGCCACTGGTTACGGCGGCACTGGAGGGATGCTCAGTGATTTGCGGGAGATTCAGGTCGGTGACCTCAACTTCAATCCAGCTGTCTGCTCCGCTGCCGCCCTGATCGGTAATGGCAATTCTCCAGCGGTTGGAGCGGTCAGTAAAGGATTGGCCGGCCTTGAGCCCGGCATCAGAGACGCTGGTGGTCAAAGGATTCATGTCGAGTAACTTGAGCGATTCGTCGGTAGCATTCTTGTCCGGAGCCTGGTCACTGGTGTAGATGAGCGCGCCGTCCGACAAGTAGGCGTTGGTGGGAAAACGGCTGCGATGCTCGACCCAGTAGTCGAGGCCGGACTTCCCGTCGAGGGTGGTATTTACAGCGACACGCAATGCGTACCTGCGTCCGGGCACCAGGGTCTGGTCCATGGCGTAAATACGGCCGGAGTAGTTTCCGGTTACTGTCTGTATTTGATCCCAAGGCATCCAGTTGAGCGCATTTTTGTGCGCGGAATTGAAATGGGATTGATCATAGCTGTAGGTGTAGGTGTCACCCATCATATCAAAATCATGCCCGTACTCGACGTGGCTGCCCGAAGAGTCATCCGCCTGTGAATTGGAGGTGGGATTCCAGGCGTTGGCATGAAACAGGCCGAGGTTGTGACCCAGCTCGTGCAGATAAACGCGCGCATCCTGGTCCAGCTCCGACCCGCTGTTTTTGCCATCAATCCAGTTAACCTTGCCGCCTACCTCGCCCAGCCCCGCCCAGGAATACAGGTTTTTGTTTATGACCAGGCAAACGAAATCAAAGTTGTCCGGGTTATAATCGTCGGTAGTTTTGCCGATGGTTTCGGCGTCATATGCCAATAGCTCGTAGCCTTCATACTCGGTGCCCTGCAAAGTATGCTTGGTGGTATAGTATGTTGAGTTTTGCGGAAGAGTGACCGTTTCGGGTACAACAGTAATCGTGGGCAGGGTGAATTTTCCATAAGAGTTGGCGCTGAAGAAATTCTGAATTTTGGTCTTGTGCGCATTGATCACTGCAATGCTTGAAAACGGTGATCCTGTTTTGTCGGGAAACTGCAGCGGGACGATGAGTAATTTTTTTGCGCCCAATTCGTTGTATGCCTTGACGCTGCGGCTACCTGAACCCGAGCCCCCTGCCGCCTGATACTGTGCCGAGGCCTCCTCCGCTTCCACCGAGGCCATGAGTCCCCGCCATCCGTTAGCTCCCGCACAATGCAGGCAGTAAATTTTATTGCCGCTCTCGGCGAACTGATAGGAGGTCGCATTGGGCAGGTTGCGGTTGGCCAGTAACCGATCAATTGGGTGGACCTTCTGCACCACTTCCTTTTCCGGGTCCAATTTCTCGCCCGGCGGGATTAGTCTAATCGCGCTGTCCATCAACGCTGCCTGATCATCCAACACCACGCCGTGCATGGAAATGGACCGCTGGGAACCCAGCGAGGCAAGACGGCCATACACATTGGCGTCATAAGTGTCTAAGCCAAAATGAGCCCGGCGCTGGACTTCGGGAACAAAGATTTTTGGAGCAGGCTCATGGGTTACGCCATGCACATCCAGATCGCCAATACCGGAAATGCGTTTCTCGAGCAATTCACGGATTTGCCGCGGAACCTCGCCGGCGACCCAGCGAGGCACAGTCATAGCGATCGCCTGCTTGGGATCATTTTTGATCAGGTCAGCCATGATCTCCCTGCGTTCCAAGGCAGTAGTCAGGCCTTCCTCCTTCATGGAGATTCTCGCTTCAGGTGGGGAGTCGGCGTAATCATTGGCCCAACGCGAAAAGTTGCGCAGGGTCGGATTGGTTTCCCGACCCCAATTGGAACCAATGATCGGGGGCGGCCTGGGCTTGTTTGTCGCGGAGGTGGAGGGAGAATTGGGGGCGAGCTCTTCGGTGGTCGGATTGATAGGCCCCTTGTTGACAATCGACCGGGGTTTTTCAGCTTCCCGCAAAAATCTGATAAAATCTACACGCTCACGGGCCTCACGGGCATTTTTGGCGATATGTGCAGCACGATCCTTAGCGGTGAGTGAGGCCGGGCTTTGGGCAATCCGGGTGGATTCTCCAGCGTTGGAATGCACCTTGAAGTGATTAAACTGCAGCCAAATAGCCAGACACACTCCACCCACCAACAAGGAGTACACATACACCCTCAACCGGGGGCGTAAATTGACTAAATCGGTTTGTACACGGTTGGACACAACTCTAGCGTGCAGGACTCACTGGTTCCTCAGTATTAATCGGGATTTCCAATGAAAAATGAAGTTTTTTTTTCCTTAATTGCACACCTGTTATTGGTTTAGGCTGCCCAAAAAGAGCAACTGACGGCTACGGCTTTTTCCTTTGCTCTATCCAGCAGTAAAATGCGGGCGAGGTTGATGTGTTTGAACGCGCAAATTGTCGCGAGAATGCGTGAAAATTCCACACATATGGCGGGGTTACTTTCAAGTTTAGGGTTGAACCCTCACAATAATTGGATTAATTGCTTGGCACAGATGGTGCTTGATGAGAAAGGCCCCGTATTTAACGTAAGCAATTGAGGAACCCAGAGGTACGTGTATCCAATGAATCAACCCACAACAGGAAAATCATGAAAAAAAAAGCGTTTACTCTGATTGAGATGCTGGTGGTGGTTGCCATCATCACGATTCTGATGGCCATATTACTGCCTGTCCTTGGGAGGGCCAAGCTTAAGGCCAGTCGCATGAAATGCGCGAACAATCTGAAGAATATATCCAAGGCATTCACGGATCTCGCATCGCATATTGGCGGCAGCTCGCCCCACCTCTATGGCAAATTTATCCCCGGGAGTGGGGATAATTTAGCCAAAGCGATGGGCTATGCCGATCGCCATGATCCCTTCCAGTGCAAACGCTGGTGTAATGCCTTTGAGATTCGCAAAGGGCTATATGCTTATGCCACGTTGGCTTCGCCACTGGACCCCAAAGCAATCGCCGAACAGAACAGATTTCAATACAAAACGTTCGATGAGTATGTTGATCGCACCGAACTTTGGCATGATCCGAAGCTTCAAAGCTACGCCATTGCCATGCAGGGTGATCAGGCGGCAGGTAATACCATCGTGGCGATTACCCGCAATATTTGGACTGCATCGCGCGAAGAACGCCGGAGCTATCTTGCCAACAACGGCGGTCGTAAGGACGGGGATACCTGGAAATATCCGGCCGGAGATCGCCCTTGGCTTGGTTATGTGCAATGCCACGCTAACTTGCGCAGCATGGGTGGAGAACAACGGTTTCCAGAGGAGCAGGTGTTCTACGGCCCGGGCAGCGATGCCCTTAGCATGGCCGGCTTCCACAAGGACGAAGCCAACTGGGTGACAGCCGGCAATGCGGTGGAACAAGGCTCGTCTTATGATTTTGTTGCAGCGCTAAATATCTCCAAGGACACCTTTGATGATGGTGCTGCCATTCCGCTCACCGGACTGAACCTCACGGTACTGCGCCCTGTCCAACCCGGCCCCAATCCAGCCGGAGGTGGTGAGTTTAACAGGTAAGTTTTCCTTGTGTTGTGGTGAGTACGATTATCAGGTGTTCCTGACCACTTACTGCACTGTTCGATTTGGTCGAACAGGGGGCGGAACCGGAGCTAGAGCTGACTCGCAACCAAGGCGTATTGCCAATCAGGCGGGGTATCACTGTTCCGAATGCGGGGGAAGGCCGGGAAAATTATTTACTCTCGTCGGGGTTGGGCTCCAACTTGATCCCCATATTCTCTAGTGCTTTCTTATCTTTATCGGACATATCGGATAAATTAGTTGCAGGTTCTCCTTTGCCGAGCGCATCAGGATCCTCGGAAGGTCCGCCGCAGCCTGCGAAGAGGATGGTACCGCCAATAGCTAGGGTAATGATATATTTTTCCATGTAGAATTGTGTCCTCTGGTTGGTTTCGGGTTTTGTTTATCCAAGTTTTCCTGACTCATTAAAACCCATGAAAATTAGGGAGCGATTGAGTCGAAGGTGAAAGCCTACATTGGGGTCTGGTGTGTTGCCAGAAAAAGTGATCAATTCTCCGGGATAAGTGAGGTGGCACGGGCAATGCCCATTAGAGAATGTGGCCAGTGGCGTACCTCCAAGTACATAAAAAATAAAGAGCGTGAATTTGCGCCTGAGGCTGCCGCAGATTGTTGCCCAGATCAACACCACCAAAAAGATTTCTTTGTATGGCAACACACTGATACAGGAAAATTTGCGTGAAATTTCGTTTTAGTGCGTAATAATTTTCTACAATTCGCAAGTTGCGCTCAAATAATCACAATATAGTATCCATAATGGAGCCTTTAAGCAGCTCTTAAAGATTGGCATGTTGTTTGCTGTACCCGTTTTAGTTAATCAGGCGCGCTATCGGTATGGACGTAGACCTTCGGAGCCCACATGTGCGACATAATGGCGCACAGACTGATGAGAAAATATGGAGAAAAATAAAATGAAGAAAAACCAAAAGGGATTCACCCTTATCGAGTTGTTGGTGGTTATCGCCATCATTGGTATTCTCGCAAGCATGCTGTTGCCCGCCCTGGCTCGCGCCAAGGCCAAGGCCAACCGCGTGAAGTGCGTGAATAATATTGGCAACGTGTACAAGGCCGGCTTGGCTTTTGCCCAGGACAATGACGAGCGTCTGCCCTGGCAGTTGACCTCCACTGGCGTCCGCAATCACTTTCGAGGCAATGCTCAGGCGAGGGATGCATTTGGTATGCAACCTGATCGCAGAATAAACGAGGTGAAGAACCACCCTGATTCCAATCATGCGGCGGGTTGTTATGGCCTTACAGCCATGAAGGCCGAGCTGGTGACACCGAAGATTATCCACTCTCCCTGCGATTCCACCCGCGCTGCGGGCAGCGAAGTCGCACAGGAAAACTGGTCGGCATATGACACCAAGCTCCGTGGCGTCAGTGGTGAGCTAGGTCAAGGTGCAAGCTACACGTTCATCCGCGGTGCGGATTCCAAACGCCCATCTTCGATTTATGCTGTGACTCGTAATTGGAGTGGCAATGATCTTGCCGGCGGCAGATGGTGCGGGTCCGATAGTGATGTGGCCAACTCGCGCACCATGTCTGGTTTGACAGCCTCTCAAGGCCAATCCGTGACGATGGATGGTGGCGCTAGGCAATCCACAAATGCTGACTTCAGCAACCAGGGCACGTTCACCAAGGCCGCCCAAACCGCCACCGGAGGTATAGCCACAGGGCGATCCAGTACCCGGATCATCCGCGGCACTGGCCTCTAAGCCCAACAAATAGAAAGAATCACAACAAGACGCCCCCCGGATGGGCGTCTTGTTTTTGGTGCGTGAAAATTCCGCAAAGATCACATTTTTTTTGGGGCCGAAGGGTGAGAAATGGGATATTTGGCAAACTTGATTGATGACCATTAATTTAATCTAAAAAAACGGTCAACTAGATCAATTCACTCGCTTTTTGCAATCAATTGATCTTGGCATATGATGTGCTTGAAGGGGTTCCAGCAAGATTCGTAAATTCTGCGAAATACAGATATTCAACTCAAACTACTGAAGATGAGAAATAATGCCATGAAGAAAAATCAGAAGGGATTCACCCTGATCGAGCTATTGGTGGTTATCGCTATCATTGGCATATTGGCTGCCATGCTGCTGCCGGCTTTGGCTCGCGCCAAAGCCAAGGCCAACCGCGTGAAGTGTGTGAATAATATCGGCCAACTGCACAAGGGAGTACTGTCCTTTGCCCAGTCCAATAAGGAGCGTATGCCTTGGCAACTCACCTCCGCGGGTGTTCGTTCGGTTGTGGATGCGGTTGCCCCAGCTGCTGCCAAGTATGGCGAGCAGCCCAATCGATCGGTCAACGAATTGAAATGTCACTGGAAGACAAAGATCGCTGCTGCCACGGTGGCGCTTCCATCCATGAAAGCCAGCCTTGGCCCAAAGGTTCTCCTTTCTCCCTGTGATTCGTCCCGCCTCCCTGCAAATGAGCTTGTTCAAGAGAACTGGACCACGGTCGAAACGAAGGGTGCGCAATTAAGTAATCCAGAACACGTTCAGCTGGCCACTGCCCTGGGCCATGGAATGAGCTACCCGTTCGTTCGCGGTGCGGACACCAAACGCCCATCCTCGGTGCTTGCAATTACCCGCAACTGGAGCTCCACCACGGGCTCTTGGGAATCTGGTGATAGTGGTTGGTCGCCGGTGACTGCTGGAGGCACCCTCCGAAACGGCCATTGGTGCGGTTCTGACAGTGATGTGGGTAACAAATACACAATGGCTGGATTGACTGCTTCCCAAGGTCAGTGTGTGACTATGGATGGTGGTGCCAAGCAGGCCACTAATGCTGACTTCCAAGCCAATGGTACGATGGTTAAGGCATCGAATACTGCCACCGGCGGGAATGCCACAGGTCGGACCAGCATGTCTGTTATTCGCGGGTTTGGTTTGGACCAGCAGACGTCTCCGTAGTTTGGGATATTGCGATTTGAATTGAGCGTTCCTGAACCCAACTGAAGGAATGAATCATGGACAAGGCGCCCTAGTAGGGGCGCCTTGTTCTGTTTATCGGGCAAGGGAGAGTGTGGTTTTGGTCTTGTGGGGATTATTTTTTTGAACGATCATTGCCCCCCTCCGATCCCATGGATTCCAACAAGCCAAATGCTGCGCCCAGTCGTTTGCCGCAGATTGTTGTGGTCGTGTTGGCGGCTGTTGTGGCTGTGGCTATTGCGCGTCGTGACCCTGGCCCAGCCAGCAGGACAGCCCAGCCAGCCAAGTCGGTGTACGAGATGCTCGCTTATCTGGATGGACGTGTGGGGGTGCAGGAAAACCAGAAGGACGTTCGTTGTTGGAGCTCCTTTAACAAGCTTCAGATGTTCATCACAAACTGCGAGATCAGTGAGGAAGCCAAGTCCGAACGTATTGAGCAGCACATGCGCCTGATTCAGTCGATCTATGATGAGGCAGCAAAGAGTGCTCCGGCTAAAAAGCTGATTTCTGCGTCTGCGGTAGCCGGGATTTTGCGCGTACGTTTCCCGAAGTTGGACACAGCCGAAGGCACGCAATTCAACTTGGGTGGCGAGACGCCGACATTGGTGGTGGCTGAATCACTCAAGGATTATTCCGATACCATTGAACCGTGGCGCCTGCTTCAGACTTGGGCATCGCGCCAAGTCGATGGCAAGGGAAACTGGAAATTGAGCGCCCAATTTGATGAGGAGGCTCTAAAGGAGTTGTATGAATTTTTCCGCGCCTATGATCTGGCCCTGTTGCACAAAGCGCGTGAACACGCAATGGAACGGAAGCTGGGGCAAATTGATGCTGAGGCGATTGCCGCCGCTTTTGCCGCCAACCCTCCCAAGGATCGGTGATCATGAGCGAATCTTCCTCTATGGATTGGTTGGTTACTGGCGGCATTGTTATTAGCCTGATTGGCGGTGCGTGGCTTTGGCGTGGGCAACAGTCGGTCCCGACGGAACACCAACTACGTCCTTCGCAATCTGCAAAGACAGTGGACTCCAAGCCTCTGCTGCGAACCCGTCAGTTGGTAAAGCAAAAGCTCGGTTCGCTGGAGGCATACAATCAGGAGATTCCGCAGACCGTCCAATTACGGGAGTTTTCCTATTGGGCTGGTGGACGGCAAGTGGATCCTGGGGCGTTCACGGTAATGTCACGCCTGATCGTGGATCGGGTTGTGCCCGACCTATGGCGCGAAGCGCAGAAGATTGTGGGCGACTCACAACTGGTGAGCCTTCATGCCATATCCAAGGTAATCCATTCCCACTGGCCACAACAGCTTTTGCCCAATGGGCACGTTGTATTATTCCCCGGCAATCCACGTTTACGCATGGTGGCTTCGGAAGTACGCCAAGATTATTTCCGCGATACTGGATGGCACTGGCGTTGGATAGAGCAGGCTATTGACCGGTGGTCGCAGGAGGATCTGGCGAAAATCGGCGAACTCGATATTTATGCGGCAGAGGAGTTCAGCGAGTTTCTCTCGGTGCTGGCAGTGGGCATTTTGGAATGGTCCGATCGCCTTCATCAACCCCCCTTGCCTCTGGGCGACGAGATCAATGCCACAGTGATGGGGCTCACGCTGGGGCTGATGCAAACATACGCAAAAACGAGTTTGGATGCTACTGAGCATGCATCTGTATTTTACTCTGCGTTAACGCGCGAGTCGGTGCTCAATGAAGTACCTCAGCCGATGTTTAAGGATGCTACCCAACAGCTTGGATTGAATTTTCAGCATGCTGCGGCTCCAGACCTGCAACGTATTCGCAGCAAGTTGGTTACGCCCACGGGCATAGCTGGGGGTGGTGTTAGTGCTGGCGACTTCGATGGTGACGGGTTTACGGATCTTTATTTTGCCGGTGATGGCGGTGGCCAGCTCTGGCGCAACGCGGAAGGGAAACGTTTCAAGGATTTTAGCTTGGCGGCGGGACTTGCCCGAGAAGGGGAAACACGCACGGGTTATTTTGTGGACTATGATAACGATGGCGATCTTGACCTTTTCCTGACATTTGTGTTCCGGAGCAACCGTCTATATCGAAATGAGGGAGCCGGGAAATTTTTGGATGTGACTGATTCCGCGGGGATTGCCGGTGGTCGGTTGGTGACGCACGAGGCAGTCTGGTTTGATTTTGACAACGACGGTTTGCTGGATGTCTACATTGCCAATTTCGGCATGTGGCCCAATGGTGACACACCCAACCTGACTATTCGTAATAGCTCGGCCCCGCCCAATCAATTTTACCGTCAAAAAGTCGTTGGGGGGGTACACATATTCGAGGAGGTTGGAGCCAAGCTGGGTGTGGATGATCGAGGTTGGACGCATTGTGTTGGCGCATGGGATTTTGATCAGGATGGCTGGATGGACCTGATTTCCCTCAATGATTTTGGCAGAACAATTGTTTACCGAAACGATGGGGGCAAGCAGTTCGTGGAGGAAACGCGTACATTGCATCTTGATACCGTTTACAATGCGATGAATTTCCATTTGATTGATTTGGAGCAAAATGGCCATCCAGCGGTATATGTTACCGAGATATCTAAGCTCACCCATCGAGTGCGTTATCCCAAGCCAGTTCAGGGGACAAAAGTAAAGTTTGATCATCTCGACAATATGCGAGCACTGGTGGTGAACAAATTACTTCGGCGCGTGCCCAGCGGCGCGTTTGAGAATGTGCACGACATCCACATTGAGCCGGCACAATTGGGCTGGGCGTGGGACGCTAGCACATTTGATTACGAGAATGATGGCGACTTGGATTTGCTGGTGCTCAATGGCACTGAAGGCACGCTGCCCAGTTCGGGTACTAAAGATGAAAAAGTCATTAAGAATCATGAGTTCCTGACGCGACACGCCAATCAGAACAATGTCTGTTTCCTTTCACAGGCGGGATATTTTTACGATGTGTCCGCCAAATGTGAATTGGCCTATAAAGGTAACTCTCGTGGTTCGTCATGGTTTGATTTTGATAATGACGGTGACTTAGATGTGGCCATTAACGATTATGATGGTCCCGGGCGAATATTTGAAAATGTTCAGGCTGCCGGAAACCAGTGGATTCGGTTTCAATTGGTGGGTACGCAGTCAAATCACGATGCCATTGGTGCGCGTGTGGAGATTCAGTTTGGAGATGGCCAAAAACGTTTTAGCCAAGTGGTGAGCGGCAAGGGGTTTCTCTCGCAAAATCCCATGGTACTCCACTTCGGTTTGGGTAAAACAACTGAGGTGGATGCGGTGGTTATCACATGGCCCATGGGATCGCAACAAACCTTAAAGAAACTTTCGGTTGGAAAAACTCACATTATCCATGAACCTGCTCAGTAGGGGGCGGGTGGGCTTATGCTGAATCCTGCTGTTTTGCGGCGCGTTTTGCGGCGTAGCGCTTGATGAGTTCGTCGACGGTGACACCCGCGAGGATGACCGCGCCGATGATGGCGTACTCAATGTGCGTTGGAATGGCATCGACCAGTGTGATCATGTTTTTCAAGACACGCATCAGGCATGCGCCGATAATCACGCCCAGGATGGTGCCCTCGCCTCCGCGCAGACTGCAGCCGCCGAGTACCGCTGCCGCGATGG
>CAZTTU010000080.1:0-11139 GCA_964616045.1 uncultured Verrucomicrobiota bacterium
GGCTCAATACGTTTAATATTTCCACCACCGTCGCAATCCTGTGCGCCGCAGCGGGATCGTGCAACACCTTACGCCACTTCGCCTGTACTGGTTTCAGGACGATTCGCGCCACGCGGTATTCCATTTACCGTCCAGTGCGAAGACCCTCTTGTCCATTGACCCAAAGTAAACGGTCCCATCGGCCCCAATTGCAGGGGATGGGGTCACCTCATTTAACGTTCTATATTTCCACTTCTTGGCCCCGGTCTTGCCGTCCCGGGCGTAGAGATATTTATCACCTGACCCAAAGTAAACGGTGCCATCAGAACCAATGGCGGGGGAGGAGAACACAACATCTCCCGTTTCAAATTCCCAAAGCTTGACCCCACTCTTGCCGTTCAGAGCGTAGAGTTTTTTATCATCTGACACCAACGTAAACCGTGCCATCAGAACCAATGGCGGGGGAGGAGCGCACCCTACCTCCCGTTTCAAATTCCCAAAGCTTGTCCACTGCGGCTGCCTTGACTTTGGTCGGCTCCGGCTTAGTCGCTTTGGTATTGGATGCGAGAGGTTGAACGGGTTCTTTCTTTCCACACCCCACCAACAACGCCACGACCGCAATCATCAAAAGAGTTGTTTTCATCGCCGCCACCCTACGCCTCCCGCCACACCACACCAACCCAAATTTCCATCCGATATTGAATGGACAAGCCGTTTTACTCAGCTTTTGGCAATCGGTAACCCTCCTTAATTAAGAATATGAGTCGCCCTGTGCAGCCTGTCGCCCGTATAAACCAGCGACCGTGAGACTGCAAACCACCTTCACCCCCGCAGATTTCGAGGCACTGGCCCAAACCGACTTGTCGGGGACCACCTGCGTGGTGCTGGACATCCTGCGGGCCACCAGCAGCATGATCACCGCGCTGGCCAATGGCGCAGAGCAGATCCTGCCCGTGGCCACTATTGAAGAGGCGCTCGCGGCCAAGGCCGAACATCCCGAAGCCCTCCTGTGCGGAGAACGTGATGGGCTGCGCATCACCGCCGCACAAACCGGCGGCACAGAGTTTGACCTCGGCAACTCCCCGCGCGAATACACCGCTGAAATCGTCACCGGCAAAACCATCATCACCACCACCACCAACGGCACCCGTGCTCTGCGCGCCTGCGCGAACGCAAATCAAACCCTCGTCGCCAGTTTCCTGAATCTCACTGCCACCACGGATTATTTGCGCACGGCCAAGCCCAACCAGCTGGTGATTGTCTGCGGAGGCACCTATGAGGAGTCGGCACTGGAGGACACACTCGCCGCCGGTGCTATTGCTGATACCCTTTGGGATTTATTCGGTGATATTGAAGATTCCGCTCAGCTTGCGCGTGCACTGCATCAATCCCACGGGGCAAAACTCGATCAATCCATTCAGCTTGCCAAGAATGCCCGCCATCTCCTTGAGCTGCCTGATTTGGCCGGGGATGTTGAATTTTGTATCCAGCGGGATATTTACTCATTTATTGCAAAGCTAAAACCCGACGGCGCGGTTGAGGTTTCTTCGGAAAGCTGAGGGTTTCAAAATTTATAATTCACAATATCGGGGCTGAATTGACGAAATCAATACGTTTGAAAGCTTAATTCAATTGTTTCCAGATCAATCGAAAAGAGGGCGAGTACTTTTCCGGTGATTCGGCCAATGCCAATGTCACATCATCAGGGGAAAGCCAACGTCCTTCGTCGATTTCATCCGTGTTTAGTGTGAAGGGCCCCTCTGATTGGGTCCGGTAAACCCATACAAATTCCTGGCCAGTTTCCTCACCTGCATCGATTTTAAATAAGGGCTCCAGTGGGGATTTGACGACAAGCCCAATTTCCTCCATTAACTCGCGCTCTGCGGCTTCCGCATAGGTTTCACCGGTGTCCACATGACCACTGCAGGCACTGTCCCATACGCCGGGGTTGTTGTCTTTGGACATCGAGCGTAACTGTAAAAACACTTTGCCGTTCGAATTGTATACCAGTACATGTGCTGCACGATGCCTTAGGCCTTTCTCATGCACAATGCTTCGTGGTTCTTGACCAATCACCTCATCATCTGCATCGACGACATCAAAAAGTTCCTCAGGCATCATGTAAATTTCTGGTTAATTCAATGAACTGTTCCAGCGTTACTTTCTCCGCGCGAATCTTGGCATCCAAGTCGGTGGCAGCCATCGCCATGTCGATCACCTCGTCCGGCCAGCCTCCGCGCAGGTTTTTGCGCATCATCTTTCGACGTTGACTAAAAGCACGTTTTACCACCGTGGCAAATGGTTTATAGAGTGAATCTTCAAATAACGGTTCAGTGCGGCGATCCAAGGTCAGGCAGGCAGAGTTCACCTTGGGTTCAGGGAAAAAACAATGCGGCGAAATCTTGAACATACGGCCTACGATGTAGCGGCAACCAACTAGCAAGGTGAGCTTGCTGTATTCCTTCGTGCCCGGCTTGCCGTACAGGCGTTGCGCCACCTCCAGTTGCAGTGTGACTACCAGTCGGCGTGGACCATTGGTCATGGAGGCAAGGTCCACCAGTAGGGGAGAGGCCATCGAGTAGGGCATGTTGGAAATCAACTTCCAATCACTCCAATTGATGTCGGGTTCCGCAAAAAAATCCAAAGCGTCATGATGGCGCAAATTAAAATTATCACGGTCGCCAAAACGTGCGCGCAGCCGCTCTTCCAGTCGGCGATCCATCTCAATGGCGGTGAGCTGGCCTACAGCTGGCAGGAGATGTTCGGTCAACGCGCCCAAGCCTGGGCCAACTTCAAGCACTTTGTCTTCAGGCGTAAGATCGCCTGCTTTTATGATTCGTTGCAGCACGTTTTGATCATGCAATAGATTTTGCCCCAATGCCTTTGTGAGCCGGATTGATTCCTGGTCAAGCGTGCTGCGAATGTCAGTCTTGTTCATGGGCAGTCGAAAAATGAGTTTTCAACGACGTTAATACGTATTGGATCAGTTTCTGTTATCTCAACTTTCAGATTATGGCCAAGTTCTGGGCGTCATCATTGTGTTGGTCGAGGTAGTTGCTCGTGTGATAGTCTCATCGGCACTGTTTGCAGGCTTGGTTGCACTAGGAATGTTGCAGTTTTCAGTCGGTAAGGCACCTGAACAGATGCGGTTTGCTGGGCTCAGGCACTTTCGCCTTGCAGATTGGGATAAATTTTACTGACGGGCAAAGTGTCGCTCACGGGATGGTTATACGATGACATGAGGCAGGCGCCAAGATTTCCATTGTCGGTGGAGATGCATCGCGGCTATCTTTTCCCTGTGAAACTTTCGGTAAAGACTGATTACGCAGCGAGGGCGGTGCTGAAACTATCGGCGCATCCGGTAGATGGATCAACGCACAGAGTGGAGGATTTGGCGGCGACGGTCGGCACATCCCCGAATTATCTTGTGCAAATCCTGATAGAGTTAAAGGCTGCCGGATTGGTTTCCAGTGTACGCGGCAAACAAGGTGGCTATCGTATAGCCAAAGCTCCCCTGGAAATTACCCTTGGTGATGTGTGGCGTGCGGTAGATGGCGAGATTCTCGATTCGCCGGCGCTTACTGACGATCAGTGTGCACCTGTCTTGCGGGAGGCATGGCAGGGGGTGATAGACACAGTGAACACTGCTGCCGATAAACTAACCTTTGAGCAATTACTTGAAGCCAGTGCGCGCGACAAGGAGATGTATTATATCTGATCCACCTTGTCGTTTTGTTTTTATTATTACTTTCTGAATTTCATGTTGCTGTCGTTCTTTGGGCAACGCAACTTGTGTCCCATGAGATCACCGGAATGGAAGTACTCTTCACAGAATGGGCACTGTAAACCTTTCTTGGAGGACACTACTCCGAAGTAAATCCCACCCCCGATCAGGACAAGGGCCACTGCGCCGGCGATAGCGCCCTTAACATTCTTATTCATAACGGTTTCCTCCTATGGGAAACCTATCATTAACCGGTCCGAAAAACAAACTGATTTCGGATGAAATGCACTATTAATGGCTATTTATTGGGAGAATCGGATTTATTGGTATCGCCCGCTGGTAAATCCATAGATAATGGCGGGGCAATTTTCAGGTGGCTTTGAATCTTCTTGCTTTCGCGCGTGGGTAATTGACAAGCCGCACCGGAGCACACATAGACCAGCGGGCCGTCTTCATCTGGTGTTTGCTTCTTGGCAAATTCCTCTACTGGGCCGTGGTTGCCGAGGATCACCCGGTTGGGTTGGTATTGATTGTGCACGGCGTGCAGCGCTTTTTGAAATTCCGACTCACCCGGATTGCCAGCCACCACCACGCGGTAAGGTTCATGCAGATAAAAATCCAGTGCCATCATCAGGTAAGGAACCCCTCGCGCGCCGCGATCGAGATTGAGCGCAAATTGCTGTAGGGTGGCTTCGGCTTTTTCACGGTAGATTTTTTTCTCGGTGATTTTGTGCAGTTTGAGCAACGCCAGCGCCGCCACGGAATTTGCCGAGGGCATCGCGCCATCGTAATCCTCCTTCATGCGAATGAGCAGATCTCCGTCTCCGGTGCCCTGCCAGAACGCGCCGTTTTCACCGTCATAAAACAACTCAATCATGCGGTCAGCCAAGTCGATGGCCTGCTGCAAGTGTTGGGCTTTCAGCGTGGCCTCATAGAGATGCAACGTGCCGTCGAGTTGGAAGGCATAGGCGTCAAGCAGTTGTACGCTGTCGCGCTCGCCATCACGCCAGCGATGATACATCGTCTTGGTCTTCGCATCCCAAAAAGTCTTGAGGGTAAAATTGTTGTTGGCCTCGGCAGCACTCAAGTATTCTTTGTCGCCTAATATCGCATAGGCGCGTGCCATGGCACCCAGCATCAGGCCGTTCCAACTGGATAGAATTTTGTCGTCCAAGTGCGGTCGCACCCGCTTGGCGCGAACAGCGTTCATTTTCTTCCGGGCGGAAACCAGCAACGCCTTGTCCGCGTCGGATAACTTCGGGTCCACGATGCTCAGCACGTTGAGATGCTTTAGCGGCTCAGGATGACTGTGATCCTCAAAGTTGCCGTGTTCAGTGATGCCGTAATGGCGGATCACCACCGCGGATTCTTCTTCGCTGAGGATTTTTTCCAGCTCAACCTTTGTCCAGCAGTAGAATTTGCCTTCCTGTCCCTCACTGTCGGCATCTTCAGCCGAGTACCAGCCGCCACCATCATGCGTCATGTCTCGGTGGAGGTAACGGATGATGTCGCGCACCACGGCGGCATGACGCCTATCGCCACTCACGAGGTAGGCATCAAGATAAAGGTGAATGAGTTGGGCATTGTCATATAACATCTTCTCGAAATGTGGCACTAGCCACATTTCATCCACCGAGTATCTGGAAAAACCGCCGCCGAGTTGGTCGTACATGCCACCGGCGGCCATACGTTCGCAAGTATGGGTGACCATCCCGATACCATCCTTATCGTTCGCGCGTGCTGCCAGCCACAGCACAAAAGCCGGCTCGCAAGGCCGGGGGAACTTGGGCTTGTTACCAAAACCGCCGTGGCGAGGGTCGTAGGTTGCCTTGATTTGTTCGAGGCCATTGGTCAGCATGCCGTAGTTCAACTTCGTGTCAGGGTCGGCCTTGCGGGTGCTGTTTTTTGCCAGTTCTTCCCGCATCTTTTTGGCATCTCTCTCAATAAGTGGCCTTTTCTCTGCATCGTGCCACAGTTCATTAACGCGATGACATAGACTCATGAAATCCGGCTTGCGAAAATAGGTTCCGCCAAAAAACGGGCTCTTGTCAGGAGTGATGAACACACTCATCGGCCAGCCACCTCGACCGGTCGTAGCCTGCACAAAGGTCATGTAAATCTTGTCAATATCCGGCCGTTCCTCGCGATCAAGCTTGATGCATACGAAATGTTTGTTGAGTAACTTGCCTACTTCCTCATTTTCAAAACTCTCCCGCTCCATTACATGACACCAATGGCAGGTGGAGTAGCCGATGGATAGAAAGATCGGTTTATCCTCCTTCTTCGCTTTCGCGAAGGCTTCCTTGCCCCACGGAAACCAATCCACAGGGTTGTGCGCGTGTTGCTGGAGGTAAGGGGATTTTTCCTTGGCTAGACGATTAGTGAATTTGTGCTTGGTGTCCACTGGCTTTTCGGATTTAGGCTTCACTGCTTCCTTTTGTTTTGGGTCTTTAGGTAGAGGCTTGATTTGCGAGTTTTTGGGGTCGATTTTGTTTTCCGAAGTCTTTCCCTTCTTTGGTTGTCCGCGCTGGTCGGTTGTTGACTGATTGCAGCCAATCCATGTCAGGCAAGCTAAAGCCAGTACCGTCGGTGTGAGTCGAGAGATCATGCCTTGAAGATACAGTAAGCCATTTTTTCCTACAAGGTGCATCTGATGCGAAGAAGTGGCGCTTGCCTTCGGCGCAATCGCGCTGCAGGTTGCGTGCGTGGCTGCTTCAGCATTCATTACCGGGATCACCGGTCAAGATGGCTCCTACCTCGCTGAATTTTTGATGAGGAAAGGCTATGATGTTCACGGCTTAGTGCGACGAGCATCAACGGATAATCTTCAGCGCATCCGGCATCTATTGGAACATAAACAACTGAAGCTTCATCACGGTGACCTTACTGATGGAGGTGGGTTGACGCGCATGGTTGCTGACCTTAAGCCGGACGAAGTATACAACCTTGCTGCGCAAAGCCACGTGAAGATCAGTTTCGACACTCCTGATTACACCACCGATGTCACCGCAGTGGGCGCGGTGCGTTTGCTCGAGGCCATTCGTTCGGCGGGAATCAAGACGCGTTTTTATCAGGCATCCTCTAGTGAAATGTTCGGAAAGGTGAGCCAAACGCCGCAGGCTGAGCACACGCCGTTTCATCCACGCAGCCCGTACGCTTGCGCCAAGGTCTTTGCGCATTGGATTACGGTGAATTTCCGCGAGGCTTACGGTTTACATGGTTGTAGTGGTATCCTCTTCAACCACGAATCGCCACGGCGTGGAGAGACATTCGTGACACGCAAAATTTCCCTCGCCGTTGCCCGCATCAAGGCTGGCCAGCAGGAGAAACTCTGTCTCGGGAACCTTGAGGCCAAGCGCGACTGGGGGTTCGCCAAGGAGTATGTGGAGGCCATGTGGCTGATGTTGCAACAGGATGAGCCGCAGGATTTTGTGATCGCCACCGGCGAGACGCACAGCGTGCGTGATTTTACGCAGGCGGCCTTCGACCATGTTGGCTTGGATTGGGAAAAGCACGTCGAGACCGATGCTGAATACCATCGCCCTGCGGAGGTGGATTTGCTAAAAGGCGATGCCTCCAAGGCGAAGGAGATGCTCGGCTGGGAACCGCAGACAAAATTTACCGACCTCGTGAAACTGATGGTGGATGCTGATTTGAAATTGGTGGAGCAGGGGGGATAAATGCCGAGTGCGCTCATCACCGGCATCACAGGTCAGGATGGTTCGTATCTCAAGGACTTGCTCACGGGCAAACGCTATGTGGTTCATGGTTGGCAACGTGATGAATGTGACGTGACGAATTCGGCATCTCTGCGCGTCGCCCTGCAGCAATCACAACCGGATGAAATATATCATCTCGCCGCGCAAACGCACGTTGGCCAAAGCGTCCATGATGAGGCGGTAACGATGGAGGTGAATGTGCAGGGAACAATTAATCTCCTGGAAAGCGCGCGCGAACTTGCTCCGAACGCGCGGATTTTCTTCGCCTCATCCAGTGAAATATTTGGATGTCCGGAAGAGTCACCGCAAACGGAGAAGACGCCGTTAAACCCGGTCAATCCCTACGGCATATCAAAAGCGCGCGCGACGGAGGCAGTGCAGCAGGCCCGAGCGGGAGGGATTTTCGCCGTGAACGGCATGCTTTACAACCACGAATCACCACGGCGGCGGTCGAGTTTTGTAACGCAAAAAATTTGCCAAGGGGCAGCGGCGATTCAGCGAAGGGAGCAAGCGAAGTTGAAACTAGGCCATACATCTGTCGCTCGCGATTGGAGCGATGCACGCGATGTGGTGCGGGGAATGTGGCAATCGTTGCAGGTCGACACGCCTGATGATTATATTTTTGCTTCTGGTGAGTTGCACACGGTTCAGGAGGTTGTCGAGATAGCATTTGAAGCCGCCGGCTTGGAGTGGCAGCAGTATTTGGAAATTGATGAATCCCTTTTTCGAGATTTAGAGCCCAGTCTTTTGGTGGGTGATGCCTCGAAGGCCCGCGCGGTGCTCGATTGGGAGCCGGGAAATTCATTCCGCGAATTGATTGTGGAAATGACGCAGGCCGCTATGCAGGATTAGGCTACGCGTTCCAGATAATCTTTATAGGCCTGTTGCAGGCCGTCATCAAAATTGATTTTAGGCGTCCAACCCATTGCGGTGAGACGCGTGCCATCAAGTAATTTGCGTGGCATGCCATCAGGCTTTTCGGTGTCCCATTCCACCGCACCCTTATAGCCAGTGAGAGTGGCAATTTTGTCATTTAACTCGCAGATGGAAATTTCCCTTCCGCCGGCAATGTTGATGGGCTTGGCATCACTGTAATTATCCAGCAGAAAGACACATGCCTCAGCGGCATCATTCACATTGAGGAATTCGCGCTGGGGCGAACCGGTACCCCAGTTGGTGAGGTTGCTGTCGCCATTGACCTTGGCCTGATGATACTTGGCAATCAGCGCGGGAATCACGTGCGAGCGGTTCGGGTCGTAATGATCGTAGCGTCCATACAAATTCGTGGGGATGACGGTGATGAAATCGCAATTGTGTTGCTGACGATAGGTCTGGCACATTTTTAAGCCAGCCAGCTTGGCCATGGCGTAGCCTTCGTTGGTGGGCTCCACGGGCCCGGTAAAAAGCGAATCCTCGCTCATGGGTTGCTCGGCCAACCGGGGAAAAATGCAGGGGCTGCCAAGGAAGAGCAGTTTGTGCGTGCCGATCTGCTGTGCTCCGTGGATGAGGTTGGTCTGGATTTGTAGATTGTCGAAAAGGAAATCAGCTGGCTGCGTTCGGTTGGCCTCAATGCCGCCCACCTTCGCGGCAGCGATCAGGATCACATCGGGTTTTTCCTCTTCCAGAAAGGCTCCGGTTTTAGCGGCATTCCGCAGGTCAAGCTCGGTGCGAGTCCGACCAATTAGATGTGTAAATCCGTTATTCTCAAGTGCGCTCCAAAGCGCCCGGCCCACCATGCCGTGATGGCCGGCTATGAATACCTTTGAATCCCGCGGTAGACTCACGGACGGAGGCTACTGCAAATGCTTTTCGATGGCCATCTGCATTTCCTCGATGTGACGTAGAGGATCCCGGTGGTCGAAGACACGCAGAATTTTGCCTTCTTTGCCAATGAGAAAACTAACCCGGCGGGTCAGATTGCGCTTGGGCACGCGCACACCGTAGGCGTCGGCGGCTTTGCATTTGACGTCGGCGAGCAAGGTGAAGGTGAGATTAAATTTCTTTGCAAACCGTTGATGGCTGGCGACTGAATCACAGCTAATACCCACGACTTCCACCCCTTTTTGGATGAACGTGCTGATCCGATCACGGAATCCGCAGGCCTGTTTGGTGCAGCCGGGGGTGTTGTCTTTCGGGTAAAAATACATCAGCACCGCCTTCACGGTGGGTCGGGAAAGGGTGTCTTCGAGATTCCACGGTTTATTGGCCTGATCGTGCACTGTGACCACAGGAGCCAGGCCGCCAGCCTTCAAAATTTCAGCGGCCGGGGCATTGAAAGACACCAGTAACAGGATCGCAAATATTTTACCCAATCGTGTCATGCCTCGCGGAGTTGCGGACTCTATCAGCAAGTTTAACTGTTTCAATCAGTTTTTTCCTCATTATTGTATCTTGCCCGTATGCCGTAGATCGCTACGATGCGCACCGAACACTTGATCATTATGAAAAAACTTATTCTTTTCACCTCCGTTATTGTCTTCTTTAACGCGATTGCTGCAGGCAAAGGCAATGCTGCACTTGACCCGGCCCAGGCAGGGCCGGATTTCGAGATTCAGGGCGAATATGTGGGTACGCATCCCGAAGGCGATCAGATTGGTCTTAATATTATCGCCCTGGGCGACGGGAAGTTTCGGGCTGTTGGATTTGAGGGAGGTCTTCCCGGGGATGGATGGACCAAGGGGAAAGAAAAGCATTTATTCAAGGTAACAAACAATGATGGAAAGATGGTTTTTCTGGATGGTGACGCCATCAAATATACTGCCGAGTTCAAGGGGGGGAAACTTGTTTCCTTTCTTGATGGAAAGCCATTTTCAACTTTCAAGAAGGTCATCCGTAAAAGCCCAACGATCGGCTCCAAGCCGCCCAAGGGCGCAATCGTCCTGTTCGATGGAACGGGTGCAGATAACTTCAAGCCCGGTAAAATGAGTGAAGACAAGCTCCTGATACAAGGCGCCAACAGTGTTCAGCGGTTCCAAAGTCACAAGCTGCACATTGAGTTTTTCCTTCCCTTCAAGCCTGCTGCCCGCGGGCAGAGCAGAGGCAACAGTGGGTGCTATTTGCAGGGTCGTTATGAGGTGCAGGTGCTTGATTCCTTCGGGCTCGAAGGGCGGAACAACGAGTGCGGCGGCATCTACAGCATTAAGGATCCTGATCTGAATATGTGCTATCCGCCGCTTTCCTGGCAGACCTATGATGTGGAGTTTACCGCTGCAAAGTTCAAGGACGGCAAGAAGTTGGAAGATGCCCGCATGACGGTTTTCCACAATGGAGTGAAGATTCATGACGATGTGAAGCTTCCCAAGCGCACCACTGCCAGCCCATTGGCTGAAGGGCCTGAGCCAGGATTTTTACACCTGCAAAACCATGGTAACCCCGTGCGTTACCGCAATATCTGGGTGTTGGAGATGAAGTAAGCAGCGCACAATATCAATATGGACCACCGGAGCTTTTGGCTCCGGTTTTTTAGTGCAGTTCAAGCCAGAACCATACTGCAGCGCAAATGCCGAAAAGGATGGAAGCAATCAAGGCTACTGCTTCAAATCCAATATCTATTTCCAGCAACATGATCCCATCCTGCCACAATTTGTCGTGCTATTAAAGTCCATTGGGCAAAAAAGGAACCGAGCCACAGGCTTTTGGCGAGGCCTTTGGAATCGGTCTTTATGGCATAGAGCTTTTTGTCATGTGACCCGACGTAAACCGTGCCATCAGATCCGA
>CAZTTU010000081.1:0-8856 GCA_964616045.1 uncultured Verrucomicrobiota bacterium
AAGCACTTTTTGGGCGCCACCAAGGTAGCCGCTTTGGGTCTGGGTGTAGGAAACGGCATTGGTGAGGTTGTTGGCGGTGGCGTTGAGCTGGAGTAGTTGCGCTTCGGCCCGTGTGGCAACAGCTAGTCCAGCTGCATCATCTTGTGGCGCCAGTAGTTTCGAGCCGCTTGACAGTCGCGCCAAGGCCGCGGTGGCCTGGTTGGAGTGCCAATTGAGCTGTTCAATGAAACTCGTATTGCTGGATTGGACCGGATTCACGCGTTGTGGATTAATCTACGACATATGCGCACGATTGCAAGTGTCAGCGATCTGCGAAGATTCTGTTTGCCTCTTGAAGTGTTTCCCTCGAGCCGATGTCAAGCCAGGTACCGGGAACGAGCCAAGTGTATACTGGTTGTTGCGGGTAGAGCCATTGTATGAGACGGCCGGGTTGGTCGGTATTGTTGCCTTCCTCGATATAACGGGAGATTTCCGGAAGCGTTGCGCGTGGATAAAAGTAGAGCGCTATGCCAATAAGAGTACTCTGGGGCTCGTTCGGTTTCTCCTCAAAGCCAGTCAATCGGTCGTTATCATCTACCGACACCACGCCGTATTTGCGTGCCTCTTCCGTGGAATCCACATCGTAAAGGCCAAGCACGGGCGCGTTGGCTTTGCGACAGCGCGCCCCGTAGCCGCTGAGGTCGCCGGTGAATAGATTATCGCCGGCAATCACCAAAACATCGTCATCAATCGATTCCTGTTCCAGTACCAGATGCATATCACCAATCGCACCAAGGCGATCCTCATTACTCGTGGTACCGTCATTAATGATGGTACCGTTGAAATTTGGGTTGGTTTCACAATACCCCGCAAGCCATTGTTTAAAGTGACCGGCAAACTTGTTGTTTGTCACAACCGTCGTGTGGTCGATATGGCCAATGGCCGTACTGCTAGCAAGTACATGTTCGATCATTGGCACACCGGCAATTGGAAGCAGTGGCTTGGGCGTGTTTTCTGTGAGTGGATAGAGCCTAGTGGCGTAACCGGCAGCAAGGATGATTTGCTTCATAGTGTGGTGTGAAACATGCCCGGAGCAACACGTTGCACCATCGCCCGCGATTGCACGAGGATATCCACGCTGGACTCACAATCAAGCGCCTGTATGGCGAGCTGTTGTGCTTCGCCAAACTTAATTTGACGGATGAGGTACTTAATTTGTGGTAACATGGGCGGGGCCACGCTCAGTTCATCAATGCCCAGACCAATGAGTAGCGGGATGGCCGTGGGATCTCCGGCTATCTCTCCGCATATGCCTGTCCAGATTCCGTTTCGCTTGCCGGCTTTGATGGTCATTTGCATCAGGCGCAACAAGGATGGGTGCGTTGGGTCGTACAGATCTGCAACTTTTTCATTCAATCGGTCTACTGCCAGCGTGTACTGGATGAGGTCGTTGGTGCCGATGCTGAAAAACTTTGCGCGCGACCCCAGTGCGTCGGCTATGAGCACGGCAGAGGGAATCTCAATCATCACTCCCACTTCAATATCCGGGTCGAATTCCTTCCCTTCGGCGCGCAATTCATCCATACATTCCTTAAGCAACTCGTTCGCCGCATCGAGTTCCTCCACGCCGGAAATCATTGGGTACATCAATTTCACATTGTTCCCGGCGCTGGCACGGAGCAGTGCGCGCAGTTGGGTGCGAAAGATGTCCTTTCGTGCGAGGCAAAACCGAATGGCCCGCCAGCCGAGGAACGGATTGGCTTCCTCGGATTCTCCAAACGCGCGGCCCATCTTGTCCCCGCCAATATCCAGTGTTCGGAAAATCACTGACTCTGGTGCAATCGCCTCCGCCACGCGCTGATAGCTGATGAATTGCTCTTCTTCGTTCGGCAACGAGTCACGCTCAAGGAACAGATATTCGGTGCGGAAGAGCCCCACGCCATTGGCCCCGCATGCCAGTACGGCGACGGTGTCGCTAATTTGTTCCACATTGGCCGAGAGGACGATCTCCTGCCCATCCAGCGTGATTGCCGGGCTATCCTTGATTTCCGCCAGCTTGACTTGGCGATTTTCCTGTTCCTTTTCCAGTTGGCCATACTCGAAAAGTGTTTGGTCGGTGGGATTGACAACCACCACTCCGTTGAAGCCATCCAACAATACGTAATCGCCCGTGGCCATGTTGTCACAGGCGTTTTTAAGGCCGACCACCGCCGGGATGCGCAGTGAGCCGGCCATGATGGCTGTATGCGAGGTTTTGCCTCCGACATCCGTGGCGAAGCCCTGCACGAGATCGCGATTAAGCTGGGCGGTTTGTGAAGGGGTAAGATCGTGTCGCACCAAAATAAATGGCTCCGTGATGTGACTGAGATCCTGCTCTGAGCGACCAGTGAGATTGGTCAACACGCGAGTGGTTACGTCTCGGATGTCGGAGGCGCGTTCGCGTAGGAATTCATCTTCGACCGAGTCGAGGGCATGCATATATTTTCCAGCCACCTCGTGAAAGGCAAATTCCACGTTCACCGATTCTTTCTTGATGTATCGCTTTACCTCATCGAGTAACGTTTGGTCTTCGATAACAAGCAAATGCGCGTCAAAAATCGCTGCATCCGATGAACCCATGCTTTTGCGCACTGTGGTCTGAATGTCTGAAATTTGACGGCGTGTCTTGGCAAGGGCGTCCTGAAGGCGTTCAATTTCGGCGGGCTGATCTTCAGCCTTCACGTTGCGCCGTGCCGGGCGTTCGCTGTGATCGGGATCCAGAATGACAACGCGGCCGCGAACTACGCCGGGAGCCACCCCAAGGCCGCGAAAAATCCGTTCCCCTGTATCAGCGTCACTGGTCACGGGTTTATGATGATTGCGCAGCGGTAGGGCAAACAAGCAAATTCAGCGTGTGATTGTTATGGGCACACGGAAAACAGGCGTGCGGTCCCGTTTTTTTTCCATCATGATCGGCGGGTGCACGGCCAACGCATCATATCCAACCTTGCCCTCGTCGGGTTCATGGGCTGCGGCAAATCCACCGTGGGTCGGCCAGTCGCTGGTGAGCTGGGATTTGAGTTTGTGGATACGGACATCCTCATCGAGGAACGCGCGGGCGTTTCCATAACGGAAATATTCTCAACTGAAGGCGAAGCAGCCTTTCGGAAATTGGAGCGTGAAGTAATCGATGAACTGGGCGACCGGAAAAACCTCGTGATCGCTGCCGGAGGCGGTGCCATTGTGGATTCAGAAAACTTGGCCAGCCTAAAGAGGCATGCGCTGGTCGTGTGCCTGTGGGCCAATGCAGAAACAATTCACAAGCGCACCAAGCATCAAAGTCACCGACCGCTTCTGCAACAGGCCGATCCGCTCACGGCCATCCGCCAAATGCTCGTTGAGCGCGAGCCGTGCTACAAGCAGGCCGACGTGATGGTGAATACTGAGCTGCGACCCCTGCGCGAAGTCGCCGCCCAAGTGCGGCATCAGTTTGAAGAATCCAGGGGAGGCGGAACGGCCTGAGAGGTCGCGGATTCTTCGGCTTCTTTCTCTGCCTTGAACGCCCGTACAGTGGCTGCTTGTGACCAGATCAAGGTGACTTTTAGAATGATAAATCCGACGATTCCCAATATCAACAGCAGCAGGGTGTTCGTCATAATGTCTTCGATTTGCTTGGAACCCTTCTCAATGGCATCAAATATGTCACCCGAAGGGTCCATGACTTCAGTGACTGCTTTAAAGAGTCGGTAGCCTTGAATTAAGGCCGGGATAAGGAGGCCCCACCCAATAATGGAAAAAAGGGTTAGTAAGGCTCCCTTGAGCCAGCGTTTGAGTATCAATAGGCCCGTGCCGGGAATTACCATGTTCAACATGTAGCATAAGAGTTTCATATCTGCTTTTTTCCTTTCCCAAAGAGCTGTTCATAGGCCGCTGCGTCGGAGGCCGCTGCAAATGGCCAATACATCAAAAGAGGGATAAGAATCCCCAATATTAGAACGATTACTGAACCTGCAATAACGGGTCTTGACTGGTAAATGACACCAAGGATGATGCCGATTGTTCCCGGCATCCACGGGAGAACTGCCAATAACAAGCATGGCAGGCTAAAGAGCCAAAAACACTTACCCCAGCAATTCTTGGTCACGCGCCAGGCAACGGTGATGGCATCGATACTACTAAGTCCCCTGTCGATGGTCAGAGGGAAGGCAAATGATATCATCGTCCATACGGTAAAGACCGGGATGTATGCAATGAGCGTGATCACTCCTATGATAATCCCCGTCACAAACCACTCGCTAATTTCCGGCCGGGAGGCCACCTGGACAACAATTACCATCGTGTCAATTAAAGCCACAAGGAGGAGAGGAATGCAGGCAGGAATCATGATGAGGCCAAGCAGGAGATAAATGAGGAATAAATTGAGAAATGATTTGAATCCCTTGAAGAGGTCTCCCAGAGAGGCGGTCTCGCCGCGCGCGCGCCTGATGAAAATCATGTAAAACCCGCCCATCAATGGTCCGGTCACAATCAATCCGCCGAGGGGAATCATGCCAGCCACCATGTTCAACCCCATGAAGCATATGTTGCTGAGCAGGAACAAACCCAAGTTAGCCCTGAAAAGTTGCCAACCATCCCGGATGCAATCGCGCACCGAAAAGGTGTGTGGTCGGCCTTCCAGCTCCGCCATTATCTGGTCAGCGGTGGGCACGGCATCGAGGGTGGGCGGAAGCAGTTCATCGCCAGCAGGTTGAGGGCTGCCGGTTCCCAGATATGGTTCCAGCTCGGGAACATTCCGGATGGGAATCCATTCAGAATCTCCCTTGGCCTGCACGCGCGTGTCTCCATTGGCCCGACCTTGCTGAATCCATTCGCCAACCTCCGCGACAGATACCGGGCCGTATTCCTTCTTATCTCCGCCGATGATCTTGTACTGGTTCAAAAGCTTTGGAATAGATTGAAATAAACCAGATTAGAACGAACCCAATCAGCTCAACATGGAGTATCTGGTTACATCAATTCCCGGATGAAATCATCTCCACTCTCCTAAACCCGCTGGCCCCTGGACTGGATGTAGGTCTTGACTTCGGGATCATTCAGGAACACGAGAATGATGATGCCGCCAGTTACTCCGAACATGAAATCGCAGTTGATGACGTTTACAATTCCCATAATGGCCGTGGTGCGCACGGTTTGATAGGCTGGCCAAGGGTTTTGCCCCAGCATCGTGCTGCCCTTAATGGTGGCCATGATCCCGTAGACGATCCCGTAGATGAAGGGGACATAGAGACACATAAAACTCAAGCCTACAAGTAGTCCACCAATTATTCCCATAATGCCCTGCACTAGTGTTATGATGGCAATGGCTTGAATCTTGCCAGGTTTCACACCCGACATGGGCACAGCGCTAGGCTGAACCGGTGGTGTGGCGGGTATTTGGGCAACGGGTGCGGCCATCAACTCCGGAAAACTGCTGACTGGCATGAACACCTCTTTGTCAATGCTCACCTGTGATCCCTCGTCCAGTCGGTTTTCCGCCATGAATTGGCGCATTTGCTCGACAGTATAGGGTCCGTAGGTTTTACCATCGCCCCCGATAAAATGATACTTTACCATGTGACTAAAGGAGTTATTCGAGTTTAGAGTTTATCGTGGAACCCCCGTCTTTTCGAGGTCGGTCCCGATACTGCGTCACACAATTTAGCCTGTCCACATATAAAACTGTGTCACCACCGGGCATGTCCGGTTCATCTGTCGGACCAATGGATAACAACTAAATCCGTCCACCCCTGGATCGGATGTAGGTCTTGACTTCCTCATCATTCAGGAAGACCAGATTGATGATGCCCATAGTCATGTTGAGCACGTCAAGGGAGATGATGCAGATGATTTGCATGATGGCGGTATTCTTTGTCTTCGCATAATAGAGATCAGGGTTGCTCCCGAGCAGCTTGGATCCTTGAATGATGCAAAGGATTCCGGCAATCAACTCGTAAATGGGGATGATGATACAGAAACAACCGATGCCAAGCGTCATCGCGCCAATAAATAAAACATTGATAAATCCATACAAGCTCGCCAAGACGGCGATGATGCCACCCACCAGCGTCATGATGGCAATGGCTTGCAGCTTTCCGGGTTTCTGTTGGGAGGATTGTCCCACCACGGGGGGGTGGGTGACTGGCAGGGAGGGGGGAGGTGAAATGGCGGTAGAGAAAGCATTGGCAAATTCTGGTAAATCTCGGACACACTTCCATTCCTCAGTGCCAACCTTCTTGATGCGGGTGTCGCCATTGGCGCGCCCCTCCTGTATCCAATTGTTTACTCCTCCAGCGGAGATTGGGCCGTATTCTTTTCCATCGCCACCGACTATTTGGTAGTTCATACTGGGTTAGACTCAAAATTGGGATGGAAAGGCTTGGGGGCCAAATTCATTATCACCTAAAGGCAGCTTTCACCTCGGGCTTGCATAGGACCACGATCGACCAGATGCCCGGAGCTATGCCAATACAGCAGACGCAACAAACGATACAGAGAATGGAAGCCGTCATGCAAAGCCCGTAGGATTCAAGCTTCTTCATTTTTACTGAACCTATAATGACGATGATGGAGACAATGATGCCTATGATGGCTCCAACTACACCACTCAGTGCCTGAATAGCCATACCGATTCCTTCATCAGCACCCGATCCAGCGGCGGCCATACCAACGCCGCCGCCGACCAGATTCATTACGAGGTTAAAGAGTGCCCAAAGGATATTTAGGATGCCCAGCACCATCATAAATATGGCAGGTCCATTGACCATGGACTGCACAGCGGCGGGATTGGCTCCCACGGGCAGAGGTGCGCCGGTCATGGCAACCCCCGGGGCAGTAGCACCACTCATTAGCTCCGGATAACTGCCGGCTGGCTGCCACGGGCCGCTATCAGCACTCACCTGTGACTGGGCAGTGAGGCGATTCTGCCCCATGAACTGCTGCATCTGCTCTGCTGAGTACGGGCCGTACTGTTTACCGTCACCGCCGATGAAATGATAATTGGCCATGTCTATGTTGGTGGAGAGGGCAACCTACATTTGAGCGACATTCATGGCAATGCCGAATGCCAGGAACACTACGAACAACACAAGGCTAATAATGGAACATATGAGCCCCGCCATAGCCATGCCCTTGCCTGATTGAGGTGGGTTGGATTTCTTAATTTGTGACAGGCCTATGATGGAGAAAATGATGCCCAGGATATTGAAGGGCATGCCGTAACAACAGCAGAGCATGGGCAGCGAAACGATTCCGCAGATCATGCCGGTGATGGCCATGCCGTTGGTGCCACTCTGCCTTGGGGCACTGTACTGAGGATAGGGTTGGTGCGCCGGGGCCTGAGGGGTTGGTGCTTGAGGGAGAGGGGCAGAAGGGGTTGATCCATATAAATCCCCCGAAAATTCAGGAAGATCAGCCAAGGTCTTCCAGTCGGCATCACTTTGCCCTCTGATTTGCGATTGAGCGTTGAGCCGACCTTCAGTAATCCATTCACGTACCTCGGAATCCGGCTTGGGGCCGTATTCCTTGCCATCACCGCCTATGATGAAATAAGGCATTTGCTAAAAGGACTCGGCTGCTACTTGAAGGAAAAAGACTACTATGTTGGCTGGAATGCCCACTCCAAGGCTGATCCAGCACCACATCTTGGCTTTGCGGGAAGCTTCCTGCGCACCTGCAATATCCCCCATGCGCTCCAATCCTTCTACCTTGGATGCGAAGACAATGGCGGCAATGCCAAAAGGCAGACAGCAACACAGGGTTACCAGAATGGAATGAACTAAATAATTTGGAATGTTGGGGGTGTTTCCCTGCACATGGGGTTGATTGTAGCCCGCGCCATGAGATTGCTGAAATTGCGGTGGTGGGGTCATGCCTGTTTGCGGTACAACGGGATTGCTGCCCGCAAAATCAGCAGTGAATTCCTGCAGACTGCCAAGCACTTTCCATTCGTTATCGCCCTGCTCCTTGATTTGTGATTGCACATTGAGCCGGCCTTCACGAATCCAATCGCTTACCTCCACGGATGCCTTGGGTCCGTATTCTTTCCCGTCGCCGCCTATGACAATGTACATGCTGATGGTGCTTATACCTTTGGATTGGGTGTGGTGCCTTTGATATACTCTGCAACCCCGTCACTGCGCAAGAGCACATGTGTGATAATACCAAGAATCAGACAGATTGGGTTGAAGGCAAATACCCCGAATATCTGTAGTGTGGCAGAATTGCCGGTACGCGGAAGATGGGCTCCAGCGTTGCGGCCCAGCAGCTTGATTCCATGGATGGTGATCAGGATGCCTGAGATCAGGCTGTAAAGGCCACTGGGGATGAAGCAGCACACAAAAATGACCGAGGCGATTCCAATCCATGCCACGAGAATGGTCCAAGCCAAGGCGATCAAACCCCCAGCTAGAGTTAACGCAGCAATCGCTGTGACTTGGCCGGGTCTGCGCGGGGGCAGTTCTCCGCCTTTCAGGAGCATCGACAACTCTGGTATTTGTCCGAGCGGTTCCCAATGCGAATCCCTGCCGGTGCGCACCAAGGTCCGGGCATTGGCACGGCCAGTACGAATCCAGCGCAATACATCCTCGATTGGCTTCGGGCCGTATTCATCGCCGTCGCCACCGATGATGGTGTATTGGTGCAGGGATTTCGTGACCGGCATGGGGTCATCTTCCAGGACAGGAACAAGTTCCAGAACCTCGGTCGCTTCATCGGTATTTTTCTTTGCCTCTTCAGGAATGGGAGGCAAATCGTACAGGTCCACTATCGTTTTACTGGGCGATATAGGTCGGTGAGGGGAACCCGCAGCCTTTTTTTTGGTGGCCTTTTTTTTGGTGGCCTTTTTTTTGGTGGCCTTTTTTT
>CAZTTU010000081.1:8956-11074 GCA_964616045.1 uncultured Verrucomicrobiota bacterium
GCCTTTTTTTTGGTGGCCTTTTTTTTGGTGGCCTTTTTTTTGGTGGCCTTTTTTTGGGGTTCTTTTCCCGGTTTATTTTTCTCGTCGGGGTCCGGTTGTGGTGAGGTGTCACTCATGTGATGAATGATTAGTCAATGATTTCCAGCCAGAGCAGGAGTATCAGAACAAAAAGAATCCCGCTGGTGAACAAGCCGAGATAGCCGGTAATTAGCCCGGCAATGGCCATACCTCCCCCGCCGTATTCGGAGGGCTCGGTCTTTATTTCGCGCAAGGCTGCATGGCCACAGATTGCGGCGGGGACTCCCGTCAGCAGCCCCAGTCCCACCACCACCAAGGAAACGATTCCCAGCACCAGACTGGCTACGGCAAGTCCGTGCGCCTTCGGAACAGGCTGGTAAAGAGGAATCCAAGGCAATCCGCGGAGTGGTCCGGAAAATTCCGGGAAAGTGGAAAGCGGCCGCCACGTGTCCGTGTTGCTGGGGCGGATCATGGTATGGCTTCCTGCGCGCCCCTGGCGAATCCATTGGCACAGCTCTTCCCCCGTCACAGGCCCATGCGCACGATTATCACCACCGATAATTTCATACGTTTGCGTCATGCAGCAGTTGAAGTGGTTAATCCAATAGCTCGATGATGAGCAGGCCGCCCGTAGCATCGCCTTGTGATGGGTGTGGGGAAATATTTGATGTCGCCGGCAGGGTCATAGCGAACTCCGGGTAATAAGCCTTCAGCGCCAGTAACATGATACATGGTAATTTCCAGACCGATTGCGCGTTGGCCCGCTCAAGGAGCGTTTGAAAATTAGCAAGAAATCGCTGGCACAGCGAGTTTTAATTCGAATCTGAGTTCTTTACCTCAATAGGCGGTGTGGCGAGCCAAGTAAAGGGTTTCACTGGAATATTGCGCAAAATTCCGAGGGAAACAAACAGGATGGCGATCCAAGTCAGCGGTCGATTGCATTCGGGTTGTGTGAGTGGGAAGGGCATCTCACTGGTGCGCCTCCATTCACGAATCCAGAGTAAAAGCAGATAACCGACGATCGGCAGTGACAACACGAAGCCCGGATGGAAATGGAATGCCCCTGCGATGTTGCCTCGCGTGATTGCATGTGTGGCGCGCAACCCGCCGCAGCCCGGGCAGTCATATCCCGTCGCCTTTTTAAATCCGCACTGGGGGTAGTACTGCTTGTTGGCGACGGGTTCGTATTGTGAAATAAATATAACCGCGGCGATCAGTAGGGTGATTACCAGGGCCGGGAGCACCTTCCACCAGCCCTTGCGCTTGGGTGGCAGGGTTGGCGGGTACTCTGTTAGCAAGGGGGGTTCCCGTTGTGTGTCATCGGGCATGATCAACGGGCAAGGGCCAGGAGTTTTTCAGTCGCGCGACCCTCGTCGATCACCGCGCCGGCAAGTTCCATACCAGTGCTGATGGAGTCGGCCTTGCCGGCTACGAATAACGCCGCGCCAGCGTTCAGCAAAACGGCATCGCGTTTTGGGCCGGTTTCTTTGCCATTCAAAATCGCGCGGATGATGTCGGCATTGGTCTGTGCATCGCCACCGGCCAATTCATCCAATGTGGCACTGGGCAGTGGCAAGTCTGCTGGGTTCAAGGTGGATGTCGCGAAGGCGCGGTCTTGATAGAACTCCGCGATCGTGTTTTCGCCAAGCGTGGAAAGTTCATCCATGCGTTGGTCACCCACGCTACCGCATACCACCATGCCGCGCCGGATGCCGAGGTGTTGGAGTACCTTGGCCATTGGCTCTGTGAGTTCTATTCGCGGCACTCCGATCAACTGCGCCGTGGGGCGTGCGGGATTCAGCAGGGGTCCCAGAAAATTGAACAACGTCCGCTGTCCACGCTCGGCGCAAAGCTTGCGTGCCGGTGCGATGTGCTTGAAGGCAGGGTGATAGAGTGGTGCAAAGAGGAACGCAAAGCCATGCTCTGCGATTGCGGCGGCCGCATCAGTGGGCGATAAGTCCGTTGGGATGCTGAGTGCCTCAAGCACATCGGCACTGCCGCTTTTGCTGGTGATGGCCCGGTTGCCGTGCTTGGCCACGGTTATGCCCGCTGCGGCGCACAGGATTGCGACGGTGGTGGAAATATTAAACGTATTGAGCC
>CAZTTU010000082.1:0-11069 GCA_964616045.1 uncultured Verrucomicrobiota bacterium
TGGAATAGAGCGGCCGAAAATCCGGATCGCCACTCTCCAGCCCCTCCTTGTTGATCCGGGCATTGTTGATGATGGCATCGATGCAAACCGCCGTCTTGCCGGTTTGCCGATCGCCAATAACCAGCTCACGCTGGCCACGCCCAATCGGGATCATCGCGTCCACTGCCATGACGCCTGTCTGCACCGGTTGACTGACCGACTTGCGCTTGATGATGCCAGGGGCAATTTTTTCCACCGGATAATTTGTGTCGGCGGCAATGTCGCCCTTGCCGTCAATCGGCCGGCCCAGCGCATCCACCACGCGCCCGAGCAACGCCTTGCCCACCGGCACCGAAAGCAATCGGCCGGTGGTTTTTACTTCATTGCCCTCGGCAATGTCGGTGTGGTCACCGAGAATCACCGCACCAACCTCCGTTTCCTCGAGGTTCAGGGCCAGGCCCATCACGCCTCCACCAAAGTCGAGCATCTCGTTCATCATCGCGCCGGTAAGGCCCTCGATCTTCGCCACGCCATCGCCGATCTCACGCACCACGCCCACGTTCTCACGCGCCACATCGGTCTTTGCTCCGGCAATCTGGGTTTCAATATCCTGCAGTAGGTTGCTCATGTTATTTCGTCGTTAAATAAACTAAAAACTCTCACTCAATCCGGCCAGCCGTGTCTTCACGCTGCCATCAAAAACATCATCACCAATCTTTACACGCATCCCGCCAATGAGATCCATGTTCTCGGCAAATTCCACTGCCACCTCGCCACCCTTCATGCGGCCCAGGTTTTCGCGGACACTTTGCTGCTGCGTTTCGCTCAAGGCCACCGCGCTTTCCACGCGTGCCGTGCGACTGGCCACATCCAGTTTCACCAACCGCTGCAACTCCTGCAAAATACCGAAGTAGCCCCGCGGTTTTTTCTCGATCAACAAACTCACCGCCTGCCGCACCCGACCTTCATTAAGCTGACCGGCGACCTGACAACCCTTGAAGAGCTGCTTGGCCTCGCGGCGGGATTGTTTGTTGCCTTTCATCGGAAAGATTTACGCGGCCAATTCCTTGTTGGTCTCGTCAATCAATCGCTGTTGATCATCGGCCGTCAGCACCTTGCCGCTGACCTTCGCGGTGGTCTCCACCACCAACCGACCGATCTCAGCCTTCAACTCAGCCATCATTTTCTCGCGATCTGCCTCAGTCGCCTCGCCTGCCTTGCGGATGATTTCCTCGGCCTGCTTCACCGCCTCCTGCGCCTTGGCCTCACCCACCTTCTCGGCTGCGACGCGCGCCTCATCAATCAACTCCTGCGCCTTCTGGTTGGCCTCAGAGAGAATGCGATCCTTCTCATCCTGCGTGCTGGCCAACTCAGCCTTGATCTTGTCGGCATTCTCGATGCCTTCAGCAATACGCTGCTTTCGATCCTCCAGGACCTTCAGTACCGGTGCATAAGCAAATTTCTTGAGCGCCAATGCCACTACCAAAAAGGCAATGCACTGCGAGATAAAAAGCTCCTTGTTGACACCAAAGGTTCTGAAGAGCTCTTTGATCATCTCAAGAAACCCGCCACCTTCTGGACCAGCTGCAAACATTATCCAAAGTTCCATAACCAAAAATCATTGTGCCGGGCGGGTTTCCCGCCCGGCAGATTAAGTGTTTTACAGTCCCATTTTCCCGAGAAAGATCGCAATAAACACGATCCCTTCGGCTAACGCGGCGAAGATAATCGCCTGAGTCCGGATATCTCCGGCTGCGCCGGGATTACGCCCGGTGGCCTCTGCGGCTTTCATCCCGATCAATCCAACGCCAATAGCAGAGCCCAGGGCCGCCAGTCCAATATGTATACTGGACAGGTTGTCAATCGCTCCCAGCATCGGTAGTATGTTATCCATTTTTTTCCTTTTGTTTAGTTTCTCCCAATGACCGCCACAGGCATGCATGGTCCGGTCACTGAAATTATTTAATGTGCATGTTCATCTCCGTGATGTTCACACATAAGTGCGGTAAAGACAGCCGCTAGCAAGGCGAATACAAGTGCTTGCACCAAACCCACCAACAGTTCTAAAAAATAAAATGGAAGCACCGCCAGCCATCCAAACCAAGGACCGCCTAACTTCATTACAGTCTCCAAAATATTTTCCCCGGCAAATACATTTCCGTAGAGTCGAAACGTCAGTGCAACCGGTCGGACACCAATCGAAACAATTTCAATCAACCCCACAAAAATAAAGACTATCACTAGAAACATTCCGAAAAACCCAGCTCCGTGACCTTTTACGTTAAATATGTGGCCGGCAAAACCGCCGGCCCCAAGCGCCTTTAGGCTCCAGTACAACCATAGCACCATAAAGATCGCGGCCATTGCTAGGGTCATGTTCACATCTGCATTGGCTCCTCGAAGTAATGGCTTGGAGAAATGACCATGACTATCCATCCCCCATCCCATTGTGCCCATACCTGGAATTAATCCAAACCAATTGGCAAATAATATGAAGATGAAGATTGTGGCAAAAAACCAAAATGTCTGTTTCACCATATTGGGCCCTAGAATACTTTCGAAAAACCCGTATAAGCCTTCAACAAGCCACTCAACAAAGTTTTGCAGTCCAGAAGGGACCAGCTTAACTTCACTTGTTGCCATTTGAGCAACAAGAATGATTCCTAGCGCCACAATGAAAATGACGACCATTGAGTTGGTAATGGCGATAGGCCCAAAATCTATTAGAACGGGCGCATCTGGAGTTAAACCTTCGGCACCATGATGTTGATTCTCTGAAACAGATTTTTCCAGCCCTGCCGCCCTGCCGTCAGACCCGTTCTCACCGGCCAAAATAAAGGGAACGGTGAGTAGCAAAAACAGAGCAATTAAAATTTTATGCAGTTGCATCAAAAAACGACCTTCAACGCCTAAAAAACAGGGTGTTTAGCTGCTAGGCGGGCGCTCAAAATAGGACAAGTGATTTTTTTCACAAGCCTTTTCTTGGCAAAAGACAAAATTTGTTTTCCCTCCGGTTTCGTCAGAAAACGATCCGGTTGAATCACGTGGAATCAGGAAATCAAACGTACCAGTTCACGGGCCTTCTCGCCAGCTTCCTCAAGCATTGCGTCAAGCGCCTCTTCACTTACATCATGCTGCGCAAGGATTCGTTCCTTGAAGCTCTCCCGCCAAGCCTCGTCATCCACGTCAGGAATATCACTTACGTAAAACACTGGATCGGGGCGCAGTTTGCTTTCCGGATCGTTCTGCGCACTGATGGCAGACCCAATGTCCTCAGGAAGTTCCCACTCGTGACATACAAGCGCGCCTAATTCGGCATGATCCCAGCCGAATTTTTCCTGCTCGATCTCATGCAGTGGTTTTTCGTTTTGGGCGGAGGCTTCATAAACATCGGAATATTCGTTACCCTTGCTCGCAGCTATGATCGGCACGCTAAAGTCCTGCAGGAACCCTGCCGAAAAACAAAGCCCTGCCTTGGGCGGAGCCATCAGGTCAGCCAATCCGCGGGCTATCACGGCGCGCAGGCCAGCTCGCTGCCAGAAGGCATCCATGTCCACATAGCTTGGAACATTTTTGGGCAGGGCCATTTTGGCGCCGAGCATCATCACAATCCGTTCCAGTTCCGAGTTGCCCAGCATGGTGATGGCATGGTCAAGATTCTTGATGGGCGTACGCGGCGCGTAGGCGGTAGAGTTGACCGTACGCATTACCCTCGAAGTGAGGTCCGCGTCCATGCTCATCACTTCCGCAATGTCTTTTGAAGTGGCTTTTGGATCACGGAGGCGCCGCAAGGTTTCGAAAACAGTTTTTCGGAATTTTGGAAGTTCGTAGTCGCCGAGAATCTCGTGCAGTCGCGCATGGGGATCCTCTTTTTTGAATTTTTTGAAAAAGGAGAACATGAATCAACTGCCACGTGAAGCAAACTTGGTCGCAAGAATAGACAGAAGCGCTCCCAAGCCGAGATACCCGATGCTGATATGAATAATTAAAACAATCTGCCCTGCTGTTGTCTGCGGGACAACGTCTCCGTACCCCAGCGTAGTAAACGTCACGACGCTATAGTACACATAAGGGATGAAACCACCCGGTAATCCTCCCTCTCCAATTTTCTTCAAGTGACTTACGAGTGGTGCGTCAGGTGGCATCCATGTGTCCATGCCCCAGTAGATGAAGGCAAAAAGCAATACATTAAGAACCAGAAACACTCCCCATCGCATCATGCTGCGCCCACAGTCGGAGGTGAGTTTCCATGCATGGTATACCGCTGAGTGGATTTTGTCTTGATGCCTAAACTCGTGCAGAAAGTTTTCATCTATTATATGTTGGCGAACCAGATAAGCCCCTGAAAAATCAATGTCACGAATGTCCGCGCCAATCCAGTCGGCCTTGGTGTAATTGCGTGCATCGCGCAACTGGGCTCCTCGCAGGGAAGCATGCCTAAAATTGGCGCCGTCGATATTCGTTTCGCGAAAATCCACATCCTTAAGATCTGCCCGTGAAAAGTCAGCATGCCCCAATTTCGCCTCCATAAAACGGCACCGTGACATCTTGGCAGCACGAAAATCCGCCTTCTGTACTTTTGCGCCAACAAAAGTCGAGTCTTCAAGTTGCGCCCTAAAGAATTTTGCACCCGTCAGGTCGACCCTTCCAAAGCCGGCCTCGAGTGCCGAACACTCAGAAAGATTCGCCTCGCGAAATGTTGTGCCAAGAAATTCCGCGCCATCAAGGTTCGCCTTGTAGAGAGTCGCACCATCAAAATTTGCACTTGGGCAGCTAGCCTTGGACAAGTTGCACCGGCTCATTTCGCAGCCGGAAAAATTGCATCCCGTCAAGTCCAGCCCCGATAAATCAGCATCTGTGAATTTCACCCCGGCTAGATCCTGAAATTCCGGGCCTAATAGCTCTTTCTTTTCCTGGGCACTACGCAGCGCAGCGATTATGTCATCAGTTGATCTATTGGCCTCCATGGCGTCGGTACGTGCTGGAACACCCCTAGTGAAAATATGCCAAAAAACTCCAATTTCTCAAGCAAAATGCATATTGCCCAAACCTGCATGGAGTTGGTTTGATCACCAAGGATCAAGCTACCATGGAGGCTGTCATTGCACTGCCAGCTTGATTGTCGTATAACCCACGGTCGTCGGGAAGATGTTGGAATCTTTGAAACATCTCTTTGTGCGTCGCCAGAAGCCGCCGTATCAAGCCGGAACCAATCTGTTGCTGTTGCTCGTCCTTTCCGTACTCGTCGGTGCGGGCGTGTCCTACGGCACGATCGGCTTCATGAAGGCCTTCGAATCCGTCGTCAACTGGGTCTATTTCGATTGGTCCGATTCCCCCAGCGGACGCTACACCCACAAGGAGGATGGCCACACCAGCTCGCCCAAGAAACTATCCTTCGATTTCCGCGGCGCGGATGAAGGCGGTCTCGGCAGCCTAAAAAAAACCCAATGGGATTCCAACGGTACCTGCCGCATCGTCGCCACCGCCACCACCGGCCGCAGTAAATCGGACAAGCTTGCCTGGCACATGGACGCCAACGGCACGGTAATCATCGAGTCCCTTACAGGCCTCGCGGGATCGACGGTGCGGTTGAAATTCGACGGCAAAAATCTCGTGCCCGCCGGCGAGGACCTCAACGCCACGCTACGGAATATCGGCATCCACGCCACGCTGCCCGATGGCTTCAGCCCCGGGTGGTTGGAATTAAAATACAAACAGGGCTCATTTACCGACGTGCCCAAGTGGCACATCCTGCTGGCGCTCACTCTCGGCGGTCTATTCATCGGTGTGTTGTACAAGATTTTCAAGCTTGCGCGCGGCCACGGCCCGGCCGATGTCATCATCTCGCGCATCAACAACGACGGCATCCTGCCCATCAAGGAAGGCATCCAAACCGCTGTCATTTGCATTTCATCCATCGGGCTGGGCGCATCGGTGGGGCGCTACGGGCCGGCGGTGCACTTGGGCGCAACCCTTGGCTCGAGCTTCGCGCAGCTTTTTAAGCTGGGACGTGTGAATACCGTCACATTCCTTGGCTGCGGCGTGGCCAGCGCCATTGCCGCCTCCTTCAACACCCCCATTGCCGCAGTCATCTTCGCGCACGAGGCCATCATCGGCCACTACTCGCTGCGCGCCTTCGCGCCCATCACCATCGCGGCGGTCACCGGCAACGAGGTGGCCAAGTATCACGGTCGGCATTTTGACGGCTTTCAAAATCTAACTGATTTCCCTCCACTGGAACCGCACCTGTATTTTTGGTTGGCGATTGTCGGGCTCATCAGCGCCGTGTTCGCGCTAATATATATGCGCAGCTTGGTGGTGGTCGGCAAATGGGTGAAGGAATCGCGTATCCCACATTGGCTGCGTCCCATGTTTGCCGGTTTGGCAATTGGCATCGTCGCCATTTGGCTACCCAACCTGCTCGGGCTCGTCGAGGAAACCACCACTCAAGTCATCCAAGACATCGAGAAGCCACTGGAATTTGGCCTTCAAATTCTCTGTCTATTGATTGTTTTCAAAATCGGCTCCACCGCGCTCTGCCTCGGCACCGGCATGCATGGCGGCGTATTCGGTCCCGCGCTGTGCTTCGGCGCAATGGTCGGCGCGGCGTTCGCGCTGATGGTCGACCCCAACCAATACCAAATCTTCGCCCTCGCCGGCATGGGCGCGTGCATTAGCTCCGTCGTCGGCGCGCCCATTTCCACCATCCTCATTGTGTTTGAGCTGAACCAAAATTATACGGCTGCAACGGCTGTCATGGTAGCGGTCGTCGTCAGCAACCTCGTGACCAACCGCTACTTTGCCCGCAGCTATTTTATTTACCAAGTGCAGGCTGCTGGATTCGACGTCAATGCTGGGCGCGAAGTGAACATCCTCCAACGACGCACAATCTGCGAGGTGATGGAGCCTGAATTCTACACTATCGGTCCCGACGCAAACCTCAGAGCGGTCGAGCAAGCCCTTCGTAACAATCCCGATGCTGACCTGTACGTGACTGAAGCCAATGGCAAGTTACTGGGCAACATCTCCCTCAGCAAGGCTTGGGATGCCCTGCGCGAAGAAAGCAGCCAAACTGCCCGAGATCTTGCCCACATGCCCGAGCATTGGCTCACTGAGGGCACCGACCTGAACCGCGGTTTTGAGGTCATTGAAGAATTCGTCGGTATCAGCGTGCCAGTCGTCAACAACGCCCAAGACATGCAACTCACCGGCATCATCCACGAGGCCAATGTCATCCAAGCCTATAACGAGGCCGTCAAAGAAGCCCGCGGTGAGGAGCAAGGCCTCGATTAACCCGGTTTCCCGAGGGGCTTAAATCCATTGCCTCAACCCCTGTGACCGCCTTAAACTTCGTCCGTGTCAGCTAAGCCGAGTCAAAGTGCCGAGGACTATCTTGAACGCATCCACGAACTCATCGAAAGCAAAGGCACTGCACACGTAGCTGATATCGCCCAATCGCTAAACGTCGGTCGACCGTCGGTCACCAGCATGGTGCAGAAACTTGCTGACGCAGGTTACCTGCGCTATGAAAAATACCGCTCCCTCACACTCACTGACGCAGGCCGTAATGTGGCAGAAAGAATTCGCAGCCGGCACACCGTACTTGCCAATTTTTTCACATTATTCGACCTCGACGACGATACTCAGGCGCGCGACATCGAGGGCATCGAGCACCATCTCAGCTCTGATACCCTAAACACACTGGCAGATCTCACTACGTTTTTTGAGGAGCACCCCAAAACCTTGGCACAGTTCAAGGCCAGTCGTAATAATCGACTTACCGGAAACTAAAATGGAGCCGGAACTCTTCGACCGACTGCTCCATTTACCCAGTACAGAAGTTAGTGCCACAAAGGCCGAACTACCCAGCAACCTCCACCCTAGAGCCACAGCCATCACCACCACCTTCGAGCTCAAACCCAACGCCGATCTTGGGACCGACGGCATCAAAGCACACACGCCCGGTCTATTTCTCGGCGAGTCCATGGCCTCCCCGCCCAGCAACCATCCACAGCCCGCGAAGATTATCTTGTTTCTCAAAAACCTCTGGGAATGCATCAGCTCCGACGAGGCTGCCTTCCTTGAGGAAACCCGCATCACCTACCTGCGTGAACTTGGTCACCACTTCGACTTTTACGAATACGACCTTCAGGAAAGATACCTGGACTGAATCGAAGACGATCGATGCGCATTTTAATCATCGGCTGCGGTTATGTTGGCCTGCCTCTAGGACAGGCACTGGCAGATTTAGGGCATGAAGTGCATGGCATTCGACGTAGCAAGTTTTTCGCCGAAGGCATCACTACCCATACGATTGATATCACTCAACATGGTGCATTGAATGAGTTGCCAAATACCTTCGATTGGGTGATCAACACAGTCTCGTCCTCCCGCGAGAATTTAGGAGGACACCGTGCGGTTTTTGTGGATGGAACTCGTCATCTTCTGGATTGGCTAGTTGAACCTTCAACCCACCTGCTCTTCATCAGCAGTACAAGCGTTTATAACCAACTGGATGGCTCTTGGGTGGATGAACAAAGCGTGACCACACCCAGCAGTGGTACTGGTGTCCATCTACTTGAAGCTGAAGAAATGCTTCTTACCGCACCGCAACCTGCAACCATATTGCGCGTGGCCGGGATTTATGGACCGGATCGCGGATTCCTTTTCCGGCAATTTATGAAAGGTGAAACGGTGTCGTTCGATGGCGGCAATCGATGGCTCAATATGATTCATCGCGATGATGTGGTCGGTGCAATCATGATCGCCTTGCGATTGGAGCCCAGCGTTTACAACGTTGCCGACGATAAGCCTGTCACACAGCATTTCTTTCTGGAGTGGCTCGCGAATCGCCTGAGAAAACCACCGATGACACCGAAAGGAGTAAAACTTCCACGCAAGCGCACGGTGACAAACAAGCGCGTGCTGAATACAAAGTTGAAAACAGCTGGTTGGGCGCTGCGTTTCCCGACATTCCGCGAAGGCTACGAGGAGTTAATCCGGGAAGGGTAGGATCGAGCCCAAATGCTCGATCCTACCCGACACGGAACGAAATTCGAGCGATCAGTTTCGTTCCAAAAGAGTGCTGCAGCCGCTGCAAAATCTCATGGCGCCGATAACGCACAATCTCACTGAGCCACACGTTGCTGTCCACGGCCACAAAAAGCGTACCCTTATGAATACCTGTCGGTTGGGCGTGTACAGTTACGGTGGGATCGATAAGATTGTTCCATACCTTGGCGATTTCAGCCTCACTTTGGCGCTGATCGAGTTTTAGCTTTTTTATCAAGCCCGGCATCACTCCAGCGGTCGACCGCGTACGATTGGTACGCGCGCGTTCCTGCTCGGTGAGATCAACGCCGCGCCATTGGGCCAGAATTCCTCGAGCCGCCCTTACAGGTGTATGCGCACTCATGGGTTGGGTACGATTGTTTTTCATCAACGCGCCCAGTGTTGACTGGAACCAAACTGCAAAAAAGATTACGTTATACAAACTTGTGAATGCCTGTTTTCCCGAGAATATCACAGGGACAAGCTGCCAATAATGAGGTGTAATCCTGCGAGCAATGTGAGGATATATCCGATGGTTCGGAATTTCTTCTTTTGGATTTTCCGTTTCGACCTTCCGCCAACTAAGATCAACAGCAAAAAAATCACGGTCCTCCGACTTTTTTCCGGCGCCACTGACTCCGACTAGGAAAGAAGGGCATCTTGATCCAAGTAAAAGTCAGAACGCTGGGGGAAACTAATCCTTCCTCTGACAACCAGTGCGGAATAAAAAAATGTTCACCATCGGTCTCACTCCATGCACAAAGGTACTCGTGAGGTACGGTCCCAGTCATTGCACTTGTGCCATGACTGGGACAAGAGGACGACTACCAATCATTTTCATTGCTGTTGACACAATACAAACGGGCAATGTGTTAATAAGAGATAACGCTTGTTAGCTTGACCATACAATAAGGAGTGTGCTAGATGTTCTGTGGCCGCTACATGTGGCTTTCTGCCAAGGAGGTTTGAAACAACACAATGCGTTGTCCAAAGTGCGCATGTATTGAGGACAAGGTGATTGATTCGCGCTCTTCGAAGGGGGGTGCTGTTATTCGCCGACGGCGTGAATGCAGCGAGTGCGAAAATCGTTTCACTACCTACGAGCAGATTGAGCATCAGCAGCTCATGGTGGTAAAGAGGGATGGGCGACGTGAGGAATTTTCGCGAGAGAAGCTGCTCTCCGGTATTTCCAAGGCCTGCCAAAAGCTTCCCATAAGCCAGCTGACCATTGAGAAACTGGCTGACCGTGTCTACGATGCCATTACGGAGGAATATACTGGGGAAGTCTCTGGGAAGGCGATTGGCGAAGCAGTTATGAACGGTCTCCTCGAGCTCGAGACTGATCAGGTAGCCTGTAAGGTGGCCTATGTGCGATATGCGAGCGTCTATTGGCGCTTTGAGGATGTGGATGACTTCGTCCAAGCGGTAAAGAAACTCGAAACGAAACATGATTCAGCTACATACCGATTGCCTGGTTTTTGAAACTGCGGCCGGCGAGACCATCCCTTGCTCAGCCCAAGACGTAACGGTTGAGCTCCTCGGAGATGCCGCTCATGAACTTGAGCCTCAAATGATCACCGAGGCGGCTGAAGCTGTACTGTTTTATTTTAAGGTAGACCTTGGACGGAACTCCGTTTCTGTCGGCGAATTCACAATGGCACTTGAGCGTATTTTGCGTGGCTTTGGATTCAAGATCATGGCGACTGATGAAGAGAATAGTCATTCCAATCCCGACGCCACTGAGACAGATTTACATGATATCGCGCATCAAGTTGGCGAAGGACTGGAGATGCTTTTCTTCTGCACATTGCGAGATCAAATTCACGCTGACCTCCACGGCAAGCCGGAGTTGCTTCGAGTGAAAGGCTTACGCAATGCCGTGAGCAAACTCACCGGCGCCAAGCAATGGAGTCCACGCTGCCAAAAACTCAATGACCAAATTGTTGAGTACCTGCGTCACATTGTTTCCCAACACCAGCAAGATGCCAAGCTCACGCTCATGATCGTGTAGCATGACGCTGTTCGAAAAAATTATCTCC
>CAZTTU010000083.1:0-10892 GCA_964616045.1 uncultured Verrucomicrobiota bacterium
CGGGATAGACTATCTATTACCTGAGGAATCGCTGGAGGTGAATCCGGAGAACCTTACCGAGTGGAATCTCACTGACGGAGGCTATGCTAATTTAACCAGCCGACGCGGTACCGTAAAAATTCGGGTTAAATCCTCAGACCGATCTCCATTGGGCACTGTGTTCTGTAGCTTTAGTTTCAATAGCGTCCCCGTGAACACACTCACCGGCTCCGGGTATGACCCCATCACTGAAACCGCGGAGTTAAAGGTCTGCGCCGTTCGAATTAACCCTGCAGATACCTAAAATCAATGCCTGAATCCAAACCCGTCAAAATTCAACGTTGGCGAGAAAACACTTTGTACCCGGCCATAACCGATATGGTTGCAATAGAGGAACCGCTGGAAATTCGCGTTCGCGGACGCAGCATTGCCGTTACTATGCGGACCCCTGGTCATGACGAGGAACTGGCCGCAGGTTTTCTCGTCACAGAAAATGTCATCCACCAACAAAGTGACATCACTGAAATAGCTCATTGTCATAAAGGCAGACAAGAGCACTTAGGAAATACCTTAAATGTGTTTCTATCACCGACCGTGGAAGTAGATTTCCAGCGATTTACTCGACATTTTTTCACAAACTCCAGCTGTGGACTGTGCGGTAAATCTAGGATTGAGGATATTAACCAACAATTCGCCCCCATAACAAGCGAGGCAATAGTCGCAGCGCAGACGCTCGCCCAATTGCCAAATAAGTTACAAGCAGCACAAACCACTTTTGACGAAACTGGAGGCCTACACGCCGCAGGCATCTTCTCCCCAAAAGGCTCACTCATCATCAGTCGCGAGGATGTCGGGCGACACAACGCCGTAGACAAGGTGATAGGCCGCGCTTTTTTAGATCAAGTTGATTTATCTCAAAATATACTATTGGTGAGTGGTCGCGCGTCTTTTGAAATCCTGCAAAAGGCACTTGCTGCCCGCATCCCCATTATCGCCGCCGTATCAGCTCCCTCCTCACTGGCCATAAACCTCGCCAATGAAAGTGGCCAAACCCTCGCAGGGTTTGTACGTAATAAAACAATGAATCTGTACACGGGCGCACAAAGGGTCCAACAAGACCTGACAGAAAACACTTCTAGCCATCGCGAGCTTTGAGATAGCCACGCAATGCTTGGGCGCTCTTCAGGCCAAAACCTGGGGCCTCGGCAATTTGTTCCACGGTGGCCCTGCGAAGCCTCTTAAGACTACCAAAGTGTTTCAGAAGCACAGCTTTACGACTGATTCCAATTCCTGGAAATTCGTCCAATACGCTCTCGGAAATTTTCTTAAGGCGTAATTCGGCATTGAATGTATTTGCAAAACGATGGGATTCATCCCGGACACGCTGAAGAAGCTTCAATGCGTCATTGTCTAACCCCAAGCGTAAAGACTCAATTTTTCCAGGTCGGTGGATTTCTTCAAATTCCTTAGCTAGGCCAATGACAGGGATATTATCTAACCCAAGTTTGATTAATTCGGATACAGCAGCATTGAGTTGGCCTTTCCCTCCATCAATTAGAATGAGATCAGGCATAGATCGCCCTTCTTTTCTAAGACGCATGTACCGCCGAGCAATTGACTCAGAAATGCAGGCACAGTCGTCTTGCGACAGTACATTTTTCATCTTGTACCGGCGGTATTCTTTGGTTGCCGGTCGGCCGTTACAAAAAACAATCATGGAGGCGACCATAAAAGTGCCACTAATATTTGAGATGTCAAAACCTTCAATTCGGCCCGGCGGTCCGGTGAGATTGAGCTCCTTAGCTAGTTGAAGCAAGTCGCGATCAGGATCAATGGTCACTGGAAGATGATTGGGTAAACGATGGTATCTGGTGGTCTTACGAGTGGTAATATAAAGTGCATCAATTTGGTCGCGGATTTTAGCAGCACGTTCATAATTCATCGCATCAGCGGCCTTTCTCATGGCAACGCCAAGCTCGTCAAGTATCTCAACGCACTGACCCGCTAGAAACTCGCAGGCATTTTCAACCTGAATTTGATATTGTTCCTCTGTCACTTTATCCACACATGGGGCACTGCATACATCAAGGTGACCATATAGGCAGTGCTTGTATTCGTGTTTGCCGGGCGTGAATGATTTACAGCCGCGCAGATTAAATTTGCGCCGGGCAAGATCCAGTGTACGCCTCAATGCACCTCCACTTGGAAACGGCCCGAAGTAGCGTGCGCCATCGTCAATTTTCAGCCGCGTGAGAGCAAAACGCGGAATAGGATCTTTTAGGTTAACTTTTAACATCAGATAGCGCTTGTCGTCCCGAAAACTAACGTTATAACGCGGTTTATACTGTTTGATGAGTCGACTCTCCAAAAGAAGCGCCTCGGCTTCGCTCCGTACAGTATGGACATCAAAATCACAAACAGCATCGACCAATGCCCGAAACTTGACATCCCAACCCATCCGACGCGAAGAGTGGAAATATTGACTAATTCGTTTGCGAAGGTCGCGAGCCTTACCCACGTAAACGACGGTACCTAGCCGGTCTTTCATAAGGTAAACACCTGGCTTATGCGGAAGCTCGCTGAGTTTGTTTCGGATGAAATCAGAAACCGACACGGCGTGAAGAGGTCTCAATCCGCCCATTCAGGGTTTTCCATGAAGGCGTAACAAATCATGTGAGCAATACCCATCTGGCAATCTTCAGCTCGACCATAATGAGTCTCGTCAATGACGATGCAGTTGTCTGCAATCTCGGATAATTTACCCCGCTTACCGCCGATGAGAGCTATTATGTGCAGGCCGTTTTCCTTTGCCCAACGGCAGGCTTCAATAAGGTTGGGGGAACTGCCGCTAACGCTCATGGTGAGCACGACATCGCCGGCTTGGCCGTAGTTTTCCAGTTGGCGTTTGTATATGTCGTCGTAGCTATAATCGTTGCCGATCGCGGTCATCCAGCTGATATTGTCATTGAGAGATAAAACCTTGAATCGTTTACCTACGGCATCCGACGATCCTTTACCCAAGTCCGTCGCAAAATGTGATGAATTTGAGGCACTACCGCCGTTACCAAAAACGAAGATTTGCCGATTTTTTCGAAGGGCATGCTTCACCGCCTCGATCGCTGAAGCCACCTGGGAGACAGGGATTGTGTCAAGGGCCTTTTTCTCAGAAGCTATATAATCCCTAATCCAATCGTCCATAAGTACAGGCTACTCCAAAACACAATTGGAGTCAGTTAAAAAAGCGTGAGGTTATTCAAATTCAAAAAACCAATTTCCTTTTCGCAGTAGAAATTTTGCGCTAAACAAACCGTCAAATGGAAGGCTCAAAAACGGAGGGGCAACGCAAGACGCTGGAGGAGAGGAAACAGATGTCCGATCTGGACCGGTTGCGCCATTCATGCGCGCACGTGCTGGCGGCGGCCGTACTGAGGATTTGGCCAAATGCGAAGCTGGACATCGGCCCCCCCACAGATGAAGGATTTTATTATGATTTTGACCTTGAACACCGTTTCACACCCGATGACTTTGAGAACATTGAGGCAGAGATGAAAAAGGTGGCCAAGGAAAACCAGGTATTTGAGCGCTCTGAAATGACGCGTGAAGAGGCCATAGGTCATTATGAAAATTTGGGGCAAAGGTACAAAGTTGAACGAGTGAATGATATTCCGGAAGGAGAGACGATCACATTTTACCGCAATGGAGAATTCCTTGACCTGTGCGCGGGACCCCATATGCCGCGAACGGGAAATGTGAAGGCGTTCAAGCTACTACGACTGGCCGCAGCTTACTATCGTGGCAACGAGAAGAACCCACAATTGCAACGCGTCTATGGCACGGCGTTTAAGAACAAGACCCAGCTTAATGAATGGCTTGAGGCACAGGAAGAAGCCCGGAAACGCGACCACCGGAAGATCGGGCGTGAGCAGGGGCTTTTCACCCTCTCGCCACTGGTTGGCCAAGGACTGGTGCTTTGGATGCCTAAGGGCGGGATTGTTCGCACGGAGCTGCAGAATTTCATGCAGAGTGAACTCATGAGGCGCGGATATAGCCCGGTGTTCACACCACACATCGGCAGCATTGAACTATACAAAACCTCTGGCCATTTCCCCTATTACAAGGACAGTCAGTATCCAACTCTCAAGGCAGAGGAGAATGAGGAATATCTCCTTAAGCCCATGAACTGCCCCCATCATATCCAGATTTTTGCAGCAGACAAACACAGTTATCGGGAACTGCCCGTGCGGTTGGCGGAGTTTGGCACAGTTTACCGCTACGAACAGAGCGGTGAATTGAGCGGAATGACCCGAGTGCGAGGATTAACCCAGGATGACGCCCATATTTTTTGCACCCAGGAACAGGTGGAGGCCGAAGTACGCGACACGGTGGATCTCACGCTGAAAACTCTGAAGACACTGGGATTGGGCGATTACCGGATTCAGGTAAGCCTGCGCGCCCCCGATGGCGACAAGTACACCGGGGACCCGAAGAACTGGAGTCACGCTGAGGAAACACTCCAGCGGGTTGCCAAAGATATGAATCTGGCCCACGAAACCGTGCCAGGAGAGGCGGCCTTCTACGGACCAAAACTGGACTTCATGGTGAAAGACTGCCTAGGCCGCGAGTGGCAGCTTGGCACAGTGCAGCTGGACTACAACCTGCCTGAGCGTTTTGACCTGGAATATACAGGGGCAGACAATGCTCCTCATCAGCCGGTGATGATCCACCGCGCACCCTTTGGAAGCTTTGAGCGCTTTGTCGGAATTCTTATTGAACATTTCGCTGGCAATTTCCCTCTCTGGCTGGCGCCCGAACAGGTCCGCGTGCTCCCCATTAGTGCGCAGCAAGCTGAATATGCGGAGAAAATCAGCAACGATCTGAAGACTGCGAGTATCCGCGCAAACTGGGATCGCACCAGCGACAAGATCGGCGCAAAAATCCGGAATGCTGAGATTGCCAAGGTGCACACGATGTTTGTTATTGGTCAGAAAGAGGTTGATAGCGAATCGGTGGCCGTGCGTGTGCACGGCAAGGGCGATCAAGGAGTGAAACCGGTGGCGGAGGCAATATCCGGAGTTCAGGCTAGTATCGCCGCAAGAAGACTGTGATTATCGTCAGATTATACTTGCTTCAATGCGACTGATTGATATCTTCTGCGCTCCGATAAGGAAAATACCATGTCACGCATTTGCAAAATCACCGGTAAACGCCCGCACGTGGGGGGAAGCATTACTCGAAGCGGGAAAGCAAAAAAAGAAGGCGGGATTGGTCGGCATGTAACAAAAGTTAACAAGCGTCGTTTCACCCCCAACCTTCAGCGCGTGAAGATCATCGATGAAAACGGCACGGTGAAGTACGTTCGTGTGGCCGCTAGCGCCATCAAAAAAGGGCTGATAACCAAGGCACCTAAGCGTAATTGGAAGTCAGATTTGGCATAAATAACAGAATAGGATCATTTATTCGCGGCTGATTCAAACCGCCTCTTTTACTTGCCCTTCATACTGTGCATAGTGACTCGACGCAGTTCGCGTTCAGCATCACGCTTTCTGATTGCCTCCCTTTTGTCAAATTTCCCTTTGCCACGCCCCACCCCGAGCAAAACTTTCACCCTTCCTTTCTTCCAATAGAACTTTAAGGGGATAATTGAATGTCCCTTCTGCTGCACAACACTCTGCAACTGGTCAATTTGTTTTCGGTGTAAAAGCAGCTTCCTCGCGTCTAGGGGATTATGATTATGGATATTGCCATGTGAATACTCATCGATATGGCAATTATGAAGCCATGCCTGACCATCACGATCCACCTGAGCATACGCCTCCCGAAGCTGCCCCTTCCCGGCACGGAGTGATTTCACTTCTGTCCCCCTCAGAACTAATCCGGCTTCAATCGTTTCAAGAATCTCATAGTCCCTACGCGCCTTGGAATTATTTAAGATTACATTGTTCACAACAAAAAAAACCAGAAGGCAACCCTTCTGGTCGGAAATACCAATGAACCAAATGGATTATATATTTGCCTTCTTTTTCCCCTTCACCACATTCCTCGCTGTTTGAATTTCAACCGCAATGGGATCGGTTAATTCGTAGTCCATTTTTCCTTCAACCAACTCCGTAAGTGCGAGATCAGCCGCCCCCAGCAAGGGCGAGTCGATCAGAGGGCGCGCACCACCAGTATTTAACTGCCGTACGCGCGCAGAAATTATATTCACGAGCACGTTTGGGTTTCCAATAAGCTCCTGAGCTTCGTTGCACAAATTCGCATTCATTCTAAAAGGACGCTGAAACTACATTCAATTCAGCTAGACGCAACAATAAAATACCCTCTTGCCCAACGGCCCTCATCCAGCTAGAAATCTTCTATGCCGCCCAAAACTTCCTTTGATTTAAAGAAATATACCCGAAATCATATACGAAATATTGATTCAACCTTGGCCAATTATTTGCCAAGCGCACGCACAAAGCCCACCACAATCCACCAAGCGATGCGCTACAGTCTATTTGCTGGAGGAAAACGTGTCCGGCCCATCCTCACTCTTGCTGCAGCCGAGACATGTGGTGGCACTCCCGAAAACGCCATGCCCTTGGCTTGCGCAATGGAATGCATTCACACATATTCATTAATTCATGACGATTTGCCATCAATGGACAATGATGATTTTCGAAGGGGCCAGCCCACAAACCACAAGGTTTTTGGCGATGCCATCGCCATACTCGCCGGCGACGCTCTACTGACTCAAGCAATTGAAATTGCCACTCACACTAAAGACAGTCCACGTTACTCACATGCGGCTTTAATAAGGGAAATCACCGGCGCCGCTGGTTCGCTTAATCTCATTGCCGGGCAAGTCGCGGATCTTGGTGCAACTGGCGGTAAAAACCCAACGCTGTCTCAGCTTCGATATATTCACAAATGTAAGACCAGTGCCCTACTTGTTTGTTCTGTGCGACTTGGGGGCATGAGCGCAAACTGCACTACAAATCAACTTAAAGCTCTCACTTCATTTGGCAATCATGTTGGCCTCGCGTTTCAGGTGATTGACGACATTCTGGACGTCACAAAAACCACCAAACAATTGGGGAAAACCGCCGGCAAAGATCAGAGCACATCCAAGGCGACTTACCCGGCAATTGTAGGCCTAAAAAAATCTATGGAAATAGCAGACCAATTGACGAATAAATCATTCGCGGCCCTAGAACCATTCAAGGGAAAAGCAAAAGCGCTTAAGGCAATGGCCCGCTACCTTTTGAAACGGGAGAACTAGATTCCCAGTTTCTTAAATCTCGCGTTGATGTTCCTTTGATGGAATTGTAACGAACACAATTTTTCAAGTTCACCCATTTTAAAGTGCCTTGCCACATCCTTGTCCGCCATCAACTCCTCCAGGAAGTCCGCATCATCCCTTCCCGCATGCTTCACTGCCCAGGTTTTCATGGCGTTGCGCTGAACCAAATCGTAGGCATCCTCGCGGGTTAGCCCTTTTCGTATTAATGCAAGCAACACGGTTTGGCTGTTCCACATGCCGAGGCTCAACCCAATATTTTTTTTCATATTCTTTGGATAGACGTTCAATCCATCCATCATTCGCTGTAGTAGGCTGAACATGTAGTCAAGCAATGTGCACGAGTCAGGAAATATAATACGCTCCGCGCTGCTGTGTGAAATATCGCGCTCATGCCAAAGTGACACATTCTCCATGGCAACAAGAGCATTTCCACGCAACACTCGCGACAACCCTGTTAACCTCTCCCATGTAATTGGATTTCGCTTGTGCGGCATGGCGCTACTGCCTTTTTGCCCCTTGGTGAAGGGCTCCTCTGCCTCAAGCACTTCTGTGCGCTGCAGGTGGCGAAACTCAACTGCCCAACGCTCAATGCTTGCGCCCACTAAGGCAATCGCCGTTATGAATTCAGCGTGATTGTCGCGCTGTACCACTTGAGTAGCAATGGGGGCGGGCTTAAGGCCCATCTTTTTACAGACATAATTTTCCACGCGTGGCGGCAGGTGCGCATTGGTTCCGACAGCCCCTGACAATTTACCAACAGAGACAACTTCTTTGGCTCGAATCAAGCGGTCTAGAGCACGCCCAAATTCATCATGCATCAAGGCCATCTTTAACCCAAAGGTTGTGGGTTCAGCCTGAATGCCATGACTGCGTCCAATACACGGAGTAAACTTGTGTTTACGTGCCTGACGCGCAATAGAAGTGCGGACTCTCTTTACATCACTAATAAGAATTTCAACACTTTGCCGAATCTGTACCGCAAAGGCGGTATCCACGACATCGCTTGAGGTAAGACCAAAATGCAACCAACGACTGGCTTGGTGGTTGATCTTTTCGGAAACAGCGGTGGTAAAGGCAATGACATCATGATTAAGCGTGTCCTCGAGTTTTTTTTGGCGTCGCACCAAGCGAGGGAGGTTCGAGAAGCATCTTTTTGTGCCTGCTTTAATGCGGCTAAAATCTGCCTTTGGAATTACGCCTGCCTTTAAAAGAGCCTCACTGGCGTGCATTTCAACTTGCAGCCAAAGATTCAGCTTGTTTTCGTCGGTCCAAATTGCCCGCATTTCCGGGCGTGAATATCGTGGTATCATATTGTCTTAAAAGTCGGCTGGATTGGCTTCATGCGTTCAATGTAAAACATTAACGCATCATTCTTTCACGCGCCTTTTCAAGGATGTCGCGCTCCTCATCAGTGAGACTACTAAATCCCTGTGCGGAAATTTTATCAAGAATGGGATCGATTTTATCCCTGATTAAATCTTCTTCAGGGTCATCGAGAGGCCCATCGCTCTTGGAATACGCACGTACTCCTCCATCAATAGTCACCACTTTACGGCGCCTTGATCTGCCAGATGATCGACTATCACGAATCCGATTCCACAATGGGGGCGCACCACTCACTGTACCACCTTGCACAAATATCAGGGTAAACAATACTCCCCAAACCATGCCACCAAGATGGGCCCCATGGGCAATTCCGGGGTCATTCGAAACAACACCCAGAAAACCCATCACAGCTAGAGCTACCAGAAGAAACTTTGCTTTTATTCGGACAGGGAGAATAAACATGATTAATAAAGTTAATTCACGATTCCAGTAAACCATTGCGAACGTTGAAATTAGCCCAAATATTCCAGCTGATGCTCCCACTACGCCTATTGCTCTACCAAATGGATCTAAGGAAGGGATAACATTAGTCCATGCTAAGGAGCACTGAATCAATCCACCGAAGATTCCTGCGATCAGATACAATGCCAGAAATTTCGTTTTACCCAATGATTCTTCTATCTGTCGCCCAATAAACCATATCATCACACAATTGATTAGAAGGTGAACCAAGCCACCATGGAGAAATTGAAATGTTAACAGCTGCCATACCTTTCCTTGTGCTAACTGATCATGATAAAGAACAAGACCATCCTCAAATCCTGGAACTGTGTGTTGAAGAACATAAAAAATTATGTTGATGATGATCAACTTCAGGCACCATGAAACGCCTCCATGCGCCTTATTCGGACGCCACTCGGGCTCCCGCATGTATGTCCGATCATCAAGCATTATTTAGCTTAACGCGGAAAGTTCGGTTTGCACCAGTTCAATCAGCGGCTTGAAGGCCTCGGTGTCAAAGGAGAACGGTGCGCCGGCGGACTGGAACAATTCCGGCAAGGGGCGCGAGCCACACAGGGCCAGAGAATCCTTGTAATCCTGCAGCGCCTTCACACGGTTGACCTTGGAGTTTTTCCAGACCCACAAGGCGCCAAGCTGGGCGATGCCGTACTCAATGTAGTAAAACGGCACCAGGAAAATGTGTGACTGTCGGTGCCACATCTTTGTACGAGATTGCTCGTGCCCGTTCCAGTCGATGTTACCGCCAAAGCGGTCGCAGAGTTCATTCCACGTGGCATCACGCTCTTCGCGAGTGTGGTCAGGGTGCGTGTACATCCAGTGCTGGAACGCGTCCACAGTCGCAATCCACGGGAACAGCCCCACGATGCCCTCAAGATGCGTGCGCCGTGCGCGGACGGCATCGGCCTCGGTGTAAAATTCCGTAAGGTGCTCGTTGCCGATCAGCTCCATGCTCATCGAAGCCACCTCGCAAAACTCCAGCGGCGCATGCTGGTAGTGATGCAAATCCTCCCCCTGAGCTGCCAACGCATGAAAGGCATGCCCTGCCTCGTGCAACAACGTTTCCACATCGCGCTGAAGACCCACGGCGTTCATGAAGATAAACGGCAATCGCGCCTCCGACAAACTACACTGATATCCGCCCGGAGCCTTGCCCTTGCGGTTGGCCAAGTCCAGCAGCTTGCGGTCGCGCATCACCTGGAAGCCATCTGCCAGCCCGTCATCCACATGGTCGAAGATGTTTTTAGTTCGCGATACCATATCGTCCACTTCCGTGAAGGGCTTCAGCGGGTCACGCCCCAGTGGGTCCACCGTCGTGTCCCATGGCCGTAGCGCGTCAAGCTGCATCCTCTCCCGACGATCTGCCAGCAGCTCGTTGTAAACGGGCATCACCACCGTCTCAACCGCCTCGTGAAACTTAAAGCAATCCTCCGGCCGATAATCAAAGCGCCCCTTTTTCAGATGCTTAAAGTCACGGTAATTTTCAAATCCCGCGTTCACTGCCATTTTTACTCGAAGAGCCATCATCTTCTCGATGAATTCATCACACTCACCGGCCACTTCCAACCGCCGCGTAGCCACGAGTTCCCAGGCCTCCTGTCGCAGCTCACGGTCGTTTTCCTGTTGATAAACCCCCATCTGCACCAACGTCTTTTCTTCACCCTGAAATTCCACCGTCAGCCCGCCCATTAATTCCTGGTACTGCTGCCCCAGCTTGGCCTCTTTAGTTTCCAACGGCACATTCTCCTCACGAAATAGCTCCACCATCGAGGCCCAATCCCGATCCAGG